>CAMAUH010000011.1 GCA_945861365.1 Candidatus Kuenenia stuttgartensis | reverse complement strand
GTGAGCACCAGAACTCGTTCCACCACGGCTGGCCGATCGCGACGTGGCGCATCGGCCAGAAGTACCTGCGCTACGAGATGGTCCGCGACTGGGACTTCCTGTTCCGCGAAGTGCCGCCCGGCGGCCTGCCGCCGCGCGCCAGCGCCGGCGAACTCGAGGTGCGCAAGGTCGCGCGCTTCGATGCGGCGACCGACGCGCTGTGGGCGGACTTCGCGAAGACCACGCAACTGGCGACGATCCGCGACAGCCGCTACCTGAACTGGCGCTACGCCGACGCGCACGATGCGCACTACGAGCTGTACGAGTGCCGCGAACGGGCGACCGGCAGGCTGCGCGGCCTGTGCGTCGTCGCGCGCACGGACTTCGTGCTGCCGAACACGTGCTTCATCGTCGACTGGCTCGCCCCCGCCGACGACCACGACGCGACGGTCGCGCTGGTGGCGACGGCGGAACGGCGCGCGAGCGAGCTCGGTGCGGCGGCGTTGGCGACGCTGTTCCAGCATCGCGATCCGCGCTTCCTGCAGTTCCAGCGCCTGGGCTTCCTCGTCTACGGCACCATCTACTTCCAGGTGGTGATCCCGTTCGACGTACACGAAACCCACTTCTACAAGGAGCAGTGGTACCACACGCTCGGCGACTCCGACCTCGTGTGAGTGCGCGCGCACTGCGCGGCGGTCACTTCTTCGGTTCGGCGGCGGGCGGCGGCGGTGGTGGCGGCGGCTCCGCGGCTTGCGCAGGCACCGATTCGACAGCGCGCCCGAACAGCGGCATCGCCAACGTCGCCAGCGTGCCGACCGCATCGCGCGAACGGCCGAGGTCGACGGTGAGCACCAGGTCGCTGCGGTCGGTGCGCATGGCCGACTTCGAAAGCACGCCCTTCGCCGCGCGCATCGCCGGCATCTCCTGCAGCATCGCGAGCAGCTTGGTCGTGGCCTGCTGCGACAGCCGCAAGCCCTCCTCACCCTTGCCATGGCGCAGCGTCGCCTCGACCGCGAGGTGCGGATCGTCGGCATCGCCGGTCACCAGCAACCGCACGCACAGGAACGTCGGCGCGTCCCCCTCTGGCCATTCCGTGTCGGGGAACAACTGGCCGAGCACCGCCTTGGCCAACACCGGGTGCCCGACCTCGGCGACGAACCACGCGAGCGCACTCTTCGCGCCGGACGTCAGCGACATCACGTCCGGCAGCTGCCGATTCGACCACGGCTTGCCTTCCAGCACCGGCTGCACGAAGTCCTCGTGACCCGACACCTGCAACTCCGGTCGAACCTGCACGAACAGGTCGCCGCCGCGTCGCCAGGCCGCGATTCCCTCGGCTCGCTCGTCGCGCTGCCAACTACTGCCGTTGTTCACCCAGGGCGGCACGGCGAGGTTGGCATTGCCCTCGAACACCGTGACCTCACGGCTCCGCACCATGCCGACACCGTCGCCGAGGTCCCCGAGCACCGTCGCGCGATCGAGCGCATCGAGCGGGAAGCCGAGTTCCTTCTCCATCTGCCGGAACGCGACCTTCAGCACCGACACCTCGAGGTCGTCCCAGATGCCGGCCTTGCGCAGCGCGGCGAGGTCGACGGTGGCGACGTTCCTCGCGTCGTCGAACAGGAACGACTTCGCGGTCAGCGCGGCGGGCGCGGGCTTCGGCGGCGGCGGCGCGGTCTGCGCGAGCAGCGGAGCGATGGCGAGGCACGACGCGAACAGGCGATGCAGCATGGGTCCTCCGGAATGCGGCCGCCGATGCGTTTCGACGCGCCAAGGATTGCGAAGCAGGCTCAGCGGTTCGGGCCGTTCCAGATCACGAGACCGAGGCCGGCGATGATCGCGGTCGCGACGAGCAGCACGAGCCAGCCGGGCACGCGACGCGGAACGGGAGCGGGTTCGTTCATGGGTTGTTCGCCGTTCAGGTCTTGGTACCGCTGTAGAGCACGAGGCCGAGCGAACCGAACAGGATCGTCGGCATCCACGCGGCCATCACCGGGTGCATCCACGGGCCTTCGATGGTGCCGCGCTGGCCGAGGCTCTGGCAGGTCATGTCGACCAGCACGAACGCGCCGCACAGGCCGATCGCCCACAGCAGGCGGCCGATGCGGCTGCCGCGTTCGTAGTAGACCGCCATCGGCAGGGAGAGCAGCAACAGCAGCACGCACGCCAGCGGCCAGGTGATGTGGTGATGGAACGCGAGGCGGATGTCGGCGCGGAACGGCCGCGCCTGCACCATCTCGCCGAGGTCGGTGTAGCTGAGCAGTTCGGGATCGATGGTGTCGCGGCACTCGCGCAGCAGCAGCGCCGGCGTCAGGTCGGGCCGACCGAGCCACTGCACCGGCTTGTCCACGGCGCCGTCCTTCAGCCAGCCCTGCTCGAGGCGCCAGTCCTGCTTGGCGTCGTCCCACACCGCGCGCGCGGCGACCAGCAGCGTGCAGTCCGCCGCGAGCGCGCCCTGCTGCAGCAACGAGGCTTCCTCCAGCGTGCGGGCGGTCGGGTCGAACTTCTTCGCATAGAAGAACTGCCCGCTGTCGCGCACCTCGTGCACGATGCCCTCGTGCACCTTCTTGCCGTCCTTCAGGAAGGACTGCGCACTGGCGAGCCCTTCGCCGAACTGCGGCACCACCCACTGCCAGCAGCACACCATGCCGAGCGCCGCCAACATGCCGACCGCGAGCACCGGGCGCAGCACCGCGTAGATGCTGCGGCCGACGAACAGCATCGGCACCACTTCGTTGGCCTGCTGCAGGCGCGCCACGGTGAACATGCCGGCGATGACCACCGCGAACGGCGCCACCAGGTTGAACAGCACCGGCACCAGCTTCACGTAGTAGAGGCCGAGGTAGAGCGCGAAGTCGAAGTTGCCGATGCCCTGCTCCTTCGCCTTGTTGATGTAGCTCGGCAGGCTGTTCAACAGATCGACCAGCGTCGACAGGAACAGGAAGAACGCCAGCGCCACGCCGAAGGCGCCGAGCGCGATGCGGCCGACGTAACGATCGAGCGCGTTCATCGGCGCAGCTGCCGCCAGCACAGCGGCACTCCGAACACCGACAGCAGCACCGCCGGCATCCACGCGACCCACGGGTTCTTCGTGGTCGCCAGCAGGCGCGCGCCGAGCACTTCGCCGGCGTAGAAGGCCAGCAGCGGCAGCAGCGACAGCGCCAGCGTGAACACGCGGCCGCGCAGGCGCCCGAGTTCGGCCAGGCAGTAGCCGATCGGCGCCAGCAGCACCGGCATCAGCGCGAAGCAGCAGCGGCGGAACAGCGTGTAGATCGGCAGGTACTCGTCCGAGCGCACGCCGCGCAGCACTTCGGCCAGCAGCTGGTCGCTGGTCAGGTCGGCGTCGGTGTCGTTGCGCCGGTCGCGGTTGGCGATCTGCTCCAACGACACCGCGATGCCGATGCGGCTCGGGCGCAGGCCGAACGGGTCGCGCACGCCATCGAGCACGACCTCCCACGGCACGTCGGACTTGTCCTTGACCTCGGCGGTGGTGATGCGGTCGGCGAAGAAGATCGGCGAGCCCCCACCCAGCCCGCGCGGGCTGTAGACGACGCAGTCGCGGTACTCGTTGCCGACGTGGCTACCGAAGCTGACCACGTAGGGCGTGCCCGGCACCTTCAGCCGGTCGCTGCCGAGCTTCAGGTTCATGAACGCATTGCGCACCAGCGTCGGGATGACGCGGTACTTGCGGTAGTGCACCTCGGGGATCAGGTAGTGCACCGACAGCGACCCGAGGCCGGCGAGCAGGATGCCGACCAGCACCGCCGGCGCCATCGGCACCAGCGGCGAGATGCCGGCGGCGCGGATCGCGACCAGTTCCCGATCCTGGGCGGCGCGCGTGTAGGTCATCACCGTCGCCAGCAGGAACGCGATCGTCAGCAGGTGCTGCAGCGAGTCGGCGGCGTAGAGGAAGGTGATCGTCAGTGCATCGAGCAGCTGGCCGCCCTGCGCCGACTGCAGGCCGCGGTAGATCAGGGAGACCAGCATCACCGCGAACAGCACGAGGAACGTGATGGCCGCGTTGACCGCCAGTTCCTTCAGGTAGTATCGGTGCAGCCTCCACATCGCGCCGCTTCATGGTTCCGCATCGCCCGGGTCCGGGCAACCTCTCGCTGCCGCATTTCGTTCCCGTGGTCGGCCCGCATGGCGACGCGAGTGCATCACCACGGCTGGCCGCACCACTGCGGGAACTGCTGGCGCACGACTTCACCGCCTGGACCACGCGCGGGTTGCGGTCCATCAAGCAGCGCACCGTGCGCACGGTGCTGGTCGGTGCGCTCGGCGACGAATCCGTGCACGTGAAGGTGTTCCGCGCCGACACGTTCGCCGACCGCGCCCGCGACCTGCTGCGCGGTGCGCCGGGCCTGCGCGAGGCCGGCAACCTGCAGCACGCGCGGGAACTGGGCTTGCCGGCGGTCGAGCCCCTGGCGCACGGCTTCGTGCAAACCGACGAACAGCGCCGCAGCTTCGTCGTCACCCGCAGTGTCGACGGCGCGCCGTTCGATTTCGCGAGCGCGTCGGCCACTGTGCTGGCGAACGCTGGCGCGCTGCTGCGCAGCGTGCACGACAAGGGCCTGGCGCCCGGCGATCTGCATCCGGGCAACCTGCTCGTCGATGCCGCGGGCCAGCTGCACCTGCTCGACTTCACGTCGCTGCGGCATGTCGGCGAACTCGACCTGGTCGCGCGCGCCCGCGCGTTGGCGTTCTTCTGCCAGGAACTCGATGGCGGCGCCCTCGATCGGCAGGCCAAGCCGCTGCTCGCCGCCTACCTCGCCGCCGGCCCGGCACTGCCGCCTGCCCTGCGGCGCGAACTGACGCTGGCGACGCATCGCTGGCGGGCCGGAGCCCTGCCGGCGTTCGGCCGCCGCGCGCAGCGCGAGTGCAAGCACACGACGGTCGGCGAGATCCGGCGCGGCATCCCGCGCTGGGTCTGGCACCTCGGTGCGGAACCGGTCGCGGCGCACCGCCCCGCGGTCGACGCGTTCTTCGCCGCACCGCCGCCACCGCACAAGGAAGGCCGCCGCGGTGCAGTTTGGTTGCTCGACCGGCTGGTCGTGAAGCAGCGCGACGCCGGCGCGGCGCAGAAGCTGTGGCGGGCCAGCTACTGGCTGCTGTTCGCCAAGGTCGCGGCACCCGCTCCGGTGGCGATGCGCTGGCATGTCGGCACCGGCCACGTCGTCACCGCGCGCCTCGGCACCCGTTCGCTGGCCGAGGAACTCGCGGACAACTGCCTCGACGCCGACGCGATCGCCGCGGCGACCCGCTCGATCGGCACGCAAGTCGGTCGCCTGCACGCCCACGGGCTCGGCAACCGCGACCTGAAGTTCGACAACCTGGTGCGGCGCGGCGGCGACGGCGAAGTCTGCATGGTCGACCTCGATGGCGTGCGGCGCCGGGCCGCCACTGAGACGCGCGGCCGCGGCCACGACCTCGGCCGCCTGCTGGCATCGTTCCGCGCCGCCGGCACGCCCGGCGGTGCGACCACCGTGCGCACGTTCCTGCGCAGCTACCTGCGCGCACACCGCCGTCTTCTGCAGCAACCGCCGCTACGGCGCCTGCTGCGCAGTGCCGAACAACGCGCTGGCGAATGGGCCTCCGAACACCGCTGACGCATCCGCCACACCGTCTGTCGCGAACTTGCATCACGCATGGCGCGACGCAACAATCCGTCGCCTTGATGTGGCCTTTACCCCGAGGCCGCGCGGGCACACCACCGTAAGCCAAGCCGCCGACCGCCGATGACCCACGCCGACCCGGCCGCCGCGCCGAGCCTGACGTCCCCCAGCATCGCAACCGCGCATGCCGCGCCTTGGTGGCGTTTCTTCGAGCTGCTGCGGCCAGAGACCAGCGACATGGTCACCATCGCCGTGCTCGGCGTCGGCGGCGCCGTGCTGACCCTCGCGGTGCCGCTGACCGTCGACGCGCTGATCAGCAACATCATGTTCAGCCGGTTGCTGACGCCGCTGGTCGTGCTGGTCGGCGTGCTGCTCGGCTGCCTCGTGCTGCAAGCGATCCTGCGAGCCTTGCAGGCGCTGACCGTGGAAGTGATCGAACGTCGCATCTTCGTGCGCGTGGCCGGCGACCTCGCCTGGCGCCTGCCGCGCGTGCGCATCGAAGCCTTCGACCGGCGCCACGGGCCGGAGATGATCAATCGCTTCTTCGACACGCTGACGCTGCAGAAGAGCAGTTCGAAGCTGCTGCTGGCACTGACCAACCTGCTGCTGCAGACCGGCGTCGGCATGACGGTGCTGGCGTTCTACCACCCGTTCCTGCTCGTGTTCGTGCTGTGCCTGCTCGGCGCGGTGGTGCTGATCCTGTTCCTGTTCGGACTCGGCGGCGTGCGCACCTCGATCGCGGAGTCGATCATCAAGTACGAGGTCGCCGCGTGGCTGCAGGAGCTCGCGCGCCACACCACAGCATTCTGCACCAAGGGCGGCGCCGACTTCGCCCGCGACCGCACCGACGAACTGTGCCGCGGCTACCTGCAGGCCCGGCGCAAGCACTTCCGCATCTGGTTCCGGCAGTTCAGCAGCACGCTGATGCTGCAGGTGTTCGCCAGCACCGCGGTACTGGGCATCGGTGGCTGGCTGGTCATCGACCAGCAGCTGACGCCGGGCCAACTGGTCGCCAGCGAACTGATCGTGACCGCAGTGGTCGCCAACCTGACCAAGCTCGGCGACGTGCTGAAGGACTGGTACGACGCCTGCGCCGCCGCCGACAAGGTCGGCCACCTGATCGACCTGCCACTCGAACGGCAGAACGGGGAAGCGCTGGGCCGCACCCGCGACGGCGTCTCGCTCGAGCTGCGCGGCGTCGACTGCGGCATGGCCGGCAGCGCGCTGTCGCTGCACGAGTTCACGCTGTCGGTGCGCGCCGGCGAACGCGTGGCGCTGGTCGGCTCGACCGGCGGCAGTGCCAGCTACCTGCTCGATGTGCTGTACGGCCTGCGCGAACCCGTGAAGGGTTCGGTGACGATCGAAGGCCTCGACCTGCGGCAACTGCAGCTCGACACCACCCGCGACGCCTTCGCCCTGGTGCACGGCACCGAGATCGTCGAGGGCTCGATCCTGCAGAACCTGCGCTTCGGCCGGCCAGATCTCGGCCTCGACGCCCTGCGCAGCGCGCTGGAAGCCGTCGGCCTGTGGAACGAGCTGTTGGCGCTACCGCAGGGCCTCGACACGCAGCTGTCGACGCGCGGCCAGCCGCTGTCGAGCAGCCAGGCGAGCCGGCTGATGTTGGCGCGCGCGATCGCCGGCAAGCCACGCCTGCTGCTGCTGGACGGCGCCATCGACGTGCTGACGATGCCTCTGCGCAAGCAGGTGCTGAAGAGCCTGTTCGCTGCCGAGAACCAATGGACGGTGCTGGTGGTCACGCAGGAACCGGACGTCATCGCCGCCTGCGAACGCCGGCTCGACTTCGAAGACACCGATCCCACGCCGGCCGGAGGTCGCCCATGAGCGCCCCGATGCAGTACCCCTATCCGGCGCACGAACTGAACGCCCTGCGCTTCGCCGGCCGCCGCCGCTGGCCGCGCCGCTTCGCCCGCATGCTGCTGTTCGGCCTGGTGGTGGCGCCCTTCGTGCTCGCCTTCACGCCCTGGCAGCAGAACATGCACGGCGACGGGCGGGTCATCGAGTTCGACCCGGTCGACCGACCGATGCCGATGCAGGCGCGCGTCGATGGCCTGCTGATGAAGTGGCACGTGCGCGAAGGCCAACAGGTCAAGGTCGGCGACCCGATCGTCGACCTGGCCGACAACGATCCGCGCGTGCTCGAACGCCTGCAGGAACAGATCGATGCCGCCGAGCAGAAGCGCACCGCCGCGGTCGGCAAGCGCGACCAGTACGCCGAGCGGGTGCGCCAGGCCGAGCAGGCACGGCTCGCCGCGATGCGGGTCGCCGACGACGAAGTCGCGGCCGCCGTGCAGGCCGTCGAGGTCAGTCGCCAGAACCGCGAGGTCGCGCAGGCGACCGTGCAGCTGAACCAGTACCTGCAGACGATGTTCGAGGGCCTGATCACCGACGGCATCGCACCGGGGTTCGAACTGCAGCGCGCCAGGCAACAGGCCGAGGTGGCCCGCGCTGGCGTGAAGGCGACGACGGCCGCGATCACCGCCGCCGAGGCGATGCTGGCGGCGCGCCGCAGTGCCCGCCAGCGGGTCGAGAACGACGAACAGGCGAAGGTGCAGTCGGCGATGGCCGACCGCGATGCGGCGGAAGGCGACATCGCCGATGCCCAGGGCAGCGTGCTGCGGTTGCAGCGCGATCAGGCGCGGCAGCAGCAGCAGCGGCTGGTGGCCCCGGTCGAAGGCTTCGTGCAGAACCTGCTCGCGAACGGCCAGGGCGGCGGTTTCGTCAAGGCCGGCACGACGCTGGCGATGCTGGTACCGGCGCGGCGCCAGCTCGCGGTCGAACTGCTCGTCGACGGCAACGATGTGACGTTCATCGACCCGGGCCGGCACGTGCGGCTGCAGTTCGAGGGTTGGCCGGCGATCCAGTGGGTCGGCTGGCCGTCGGCCGCCGTCGGCACCTTCGGCGGCACCGTCGAGTTCGTCGACCGCTTCGACAGCGGCAACGGCAAGTTCCGCGTCATGGTGCTGCCCGACGAACGACCGTTCGCGGTGCCCGAAGGCCCGGTGGTCGACTGGATGCGCTCGCTGATCACCTACGACAACGTCTCCCAGGCCGACAATCCGCATCGCTGGCCCGGGGAGCCCTGGCTCCGCCAAGGCGTCATCGCACGCGGTTGGATCCTGCTCGACCGCGTCACGCTGGGCTTCGAGATCTGGCGCCAGCTGAACGGCTTCCCGCCGACGGTTCAGCGTCCGACGGACAGCGGCAGCGGCAAGGACGACAAGGGCTCCGGCAAGTGAGCGACACGGCCCGCCATGCGACGATCGCGGCCCTGTTCGTGGGACTGTGCGCCTGCACACCCACCGCCTACCGCCCCGATCCACTCGACCCGTCGTTCCGCGCGCCGGCCGGATCCTCGCTGCGTTCGGTGCCGACCGACGAACCGCCGCTGCAGGCTTCCTCGGCGCCGCAGCCCACCACGGCGCTCGAACTCGGCGAAGTGCTCGCGTCGGTCACCAACCGCTATCCGCCATACCTGTCGGCGCTGCTGGAACGCGATCTCGCGTCCGGCCGCCTGCTGTCGGCGATGGGCAACTTCGACACCGTGCTCGGCGGCAAGGTCGGGGGCAACGCACAGGGCTACTACGAGGCGACCGCTGCGGAAGCGACGCTGGAGCAACCGCTGGTGAGCGGTGACACGCTGTACGGCGGTTACCGCATCAGCAACGGCTTCCTGCCCGACTACGACAAGAACCGCACGCAGGACGGCGGCGAACTGTTCGTCGGTGGCCGCATCCCGCTGTTGCGCAACCGTTCGATCGACCGCCGCCGCGCCAGCGTGCGGCAGGCGCAGATCGATGTCGAACTGGCCGATCCGACCATCGCGAGAGCCCGCATCGACTTCGTGCGCGCCGCAGCCCGCGCCTACTACGGGTGGGTCGCGGCCGGCCAGCGCCTGTCGGTGGCGCAGGAACTGCTGCAGGTCGCGGAGGCACGCGTTGCCGGACTGCAGCGCGGTGTCGACCTCCAGTTCGTGGCGGCGATCGATGTGACCGACAACACGCGACTGATCGCGCAGCGGCGGGTGTTCGTCACGCGCGCCGAACGGCTGCTGCAGCAGGCGGCGCTCGAATTGTCGTTGTTCCTGCGGGATGCCGACGACGCGCCGATCGAGCCCGATGCCAAGCGCCTGCCGCCGCAGGATGCTGCAACCCGGTTGCCGGATCCCGCCACGCTGCAGCGCGACACCGAGCTGGCGATCCTGCAGCGGCCCGAACTGCGCCGCCTGCAGCTGCAACGCGACCGCGTGCAGACCGATCGGGACCTCGCCGAGAACGCGACACTGCCCGACCTCGACTTCCTCGTCGAGGCAACACGCACCGGCAGCGATCGGCCGTATGGCGACCAGAACCGCGACACGCTGTTCATCGGCGGCGAACTGAAGCTGCCGATCTGGCGACGCGACGCCAAGGGCCGCGTCGAACAGGCGACGACCCAGCTGAGCCGGCTGGAGCTCGAGACGCGCTTCGCGCGCGACCGCGTCGTCAACGAGATCGCCGACGTGCGCTCCGCGCTGCGCGCCGCGCACGAGCAGATCGCCGCGGCGCAGCAGAACGTCGAGTTGGCGCGCACCATGGTGACCGCCGAGCAGCGGGCGCTCGAACTCGGCCGCGGCGACCTGTTCCGCGTGCAGCAGCGCGAACTGCAGCTGGCCGAAGCGCGCACACTGGAGATCGATGCGCTGCTCGAGTACCACCGCAGTGTCGCCGACTATCGCGCGGCGCTCAGCAGCGACGGCGTGGCGGTCGCCGCCGACCGGCGCTGATCAGGCCAGCGCCAGCACGGCGAGACGGTTGCGCAACGATTCGCTGCCGCCGTCGAGCACTTCGAAGGTCTTGCCGTCGCGATAGTGGCGCTCGACGTGGTACTCGACCGTGTAGCCGAAGCCGCCGTGGATCTGGATCGCTTCGTCGGCACACAGCACCATCGCGTCGATCGCGCTGATGCGCGCGACCATGGCCGCCTCCGTTGCCGGCTGGCCGAGGTCGTGCAGCCGCGCACCGTGCCACGTCAGCTGGCGCGATGCATCGACCGCGCGCTTGCAGTCGACCAGCTTGCGCTGCACGGCCTCCTGCACCAACAGCGGCTTGCCGAACGCGATGCGTTCACCAGCGTGCTTCTTCGCGGCCTGGATCGACGCATAGCCCGAACCTACCGCGGCCGCAGCCGCACCGAGCCAGGCGACGAGCTCTGCTCGCGCGATCGCCGCCGCGGCATCGGCGCCACGCGCGATGACGTTCGCGGCCACGCCGTCGAACCCGATCGCCGCGCAGCCGGCGCTGGCGAGACCGAGTCCCAGCAGCCCGCAGCGCTGGCTCGCCGCGGCCTCGACGAGCGCCAGCACCGGCGCCCCGTTCTCGCTGGCGGCGACCAGCAACTGCCGCGCACCCGCACCACCGGCGACGAACCTGGCCGTGCCGGCCAGCTTGCCGCCCTGCAGCGCGATGCCGTGCTCGGCCCCGACGAACGCACACAGGCTGGCGCCGGCGACGACGTCGCCCAGCGCATCGCTGCGCGCGATCTCGAGCGCGAGCGCGCTCTGCATCTGCGTGATCCACAGCCGCGCCAACGAACCGCTGTGGGCCCCGATCGACTCGAGGGCGGCGACGAACGGCAGCAGGCCCATGCCCACGCCACCGCTGGCTTCGCCGACACACAGGCCGAACACGCCGAGTTCGGCGAGGCCGGCGAACTGGTCGCCGACGAAGGTGCGGTGCTCGTCGAGTTCTTGCGCCACAGGCGCGACCACGTCCGCGACGAACTTGCGGACGGTGTCGACGATCATGTCCTGGTCTTCGGTCAACTGCAGGTTGTGCATTGCGATCTCCAAGTCGGTCAGCGACCGCCCTCCCAGTAGTAGAGGAAGCGCGGTCCGGTCGACGCAGTGAGCAGGGACTGGATGGCGGCGTCGGCGCCCTTCGTCGGGCCGAAGGCCCCCATCAACAGGTCGGCGAGGCCGGGTCGCCGCCGCGGCTCGACGATGGTCACGGGCTTGCCGAGCTTCTGCTGGAACCAGGTCAGCGCGTGCTCGTGGTCGCCGATGTCGTCGACGAGCCCGCGCTCCTTCGCCTGCTTCGCGGTGAAGATCGCACCGGTCGCCGAAGCCAGCACCTGGTCGCGGTCGAGGTTCGACCGACCTTCGTCGACGACCTGCACGAAGCGATCGAGCAGTTCGTCGACGATGCTGGTCAGCATCGCGTTCTCTTCGCCGGTCATCGCCCGCGTCGGCGACAGCATGTCCTTGTAGGGCGTGCGCGCCGACTTGATGGCGATCTGGTCGACGCCGAGCTTCTTCGCCGCTTCGGCGAAGTTCCAAGCGCTCATGATGACGCCGATACTGCCGGTGATCGTCGTGCTGCGCGCGACGATGTGCTCGGTGGCGACCGCGACGTAGTAGCCGCCGGACGCGGCGATGTCGCCGAACAGCGCCATCACCTTCTTCTGCGGATGGTCGGCGCGGAAGCGCATGACCTGCGCGTGGATGTCGTCGGAATCGGTGACACCACCGCCGGGCGAATCGATCAGGAACAGCACGCCGACGATGTGCTCGTCCTGAGCCGCCTGCCGCAGGGCGCGCTTGACGTACGACACGGTGCCGCCAGCGCTGCCGAGCACGGCGCTGCCGGCTTCGGCGATGGCGCCGCGGATCGGGATCTGCAGCACCTTGTCGCGCCCACCGCGCTCGCCAGCGATGTGCACTTCGTCGAACGCGATGCCGTCGAGGTCGCCCATGCCGGCACCGGCCAACGTGCCGACGCTGAGCAGCAACAACAGCACGTTCAGGCCACCGGAAGCGACCAGCAGGATGCCGAGGAAGATCGCGACGAAGAAGGCGACGCCACGCGCTTCGCGCGGCGCCTGCGGCTGGCTGCCCGGCCAGTGCGGCGCCTGCGGCGGCACGCCCGGCGGCAGATACGGCGGGGTCGCACTCATGCCGGGCTCAACAGGCCGCGTGCGATCACGAGGCGTTGGATGTCGGTCGCACCTTCGTAGATCTCGGTGATGCGCGCGTCGCGCAGCACCCGTTCGGCGGCATTGCTGCCGTCGACGCCCTGCAGGCCGAGCATCGCCACCGCGGCGCGGGCCGCGCGGTTGGCGAGCCGCGACGCGCAGGACTTGGCCATCGCCGCCTCGGTGCTGCAGCGCACGCCCTGATCGCGCAGGATCGCGGCGCGCCAGGTCAGGAACCGGTAGGCGTCGAGGTCGGCCGCCAGGTCGGCGAGCGTCCATTGGTCGGGCTGCGACGCGGTCGCGCGGCCCTTTGCATCCACCTGGGCGGCGAGGTGCGTGCGGATCAACTCGATCGCGGCGCGCGCGATGCCGAGCGACTGCGACGCGATGCCGAGCCGGCCGCCATCGAGCGTGTCGAGCGCGATCGTGAAGCCCTGGCCTTCCTGGGCGATCAAGCAGTCGGCCGGCACCTTGACGTTCTCGCAGACGATCTCGGTGGTCGGCGAGCCGCGCAGACCGAGCTTGCGCTCCTTCTTGCCGACGCTGACGCCGGGCCAATCGCGCTCGACGACGAACGCCGAGATGCCCTTCACGCGATCGGCGCCGGTGCGCGCGAAGACGACGAACAACTTCGCCTCGCTGCCGGTCGTGATCCACAGCTTGGCGCCGCTCATCACGTAGTGGTCACCCTGCTTCTTCGCTTCGCAGCGCAGCGCCGCGGCATCGCTGCCGGAGAACGCTTCGCTGAGGCAGTAGGCGCCGAGCCACTCCCCGGTCACCAGCTTCGGGAACCAGCGGCGCTTCTGCGCATCGGTGCACCACTTGCCGAGCAGCGAGTTCACCAGCGAGTTGTGCACGCTGATGGTCACGCCGGTCGACGCGCAGACCGCGTTGATCTCCTCGAGCATCACGCAGCTGGCGAGGTTGCCCATCGCCGAACCGCCGTACTCCTT
The DNA here is from genome assembly GCA_945861365.1 of Candidatus Kuenenia stuttgartensis. Classification (GTDB taxonomy): domain Bacteria; phylum Planctomycetota; class UBA1135; order UBA1135; family UBA2386; genus UBA2386. The sequence continues at coordinate 8,695 of CAMAUH010000011.1, read as the reverse complement.
CGCCACCGTCGTGCGCAGCAGGCCCAGCTCCGCAGCCGCCTGCACCGCGTCGCGCGGGAACTTGACCTCCGCGTCGTACTTGGCGGCGTTGCCGAGGTGCTTCTGCGCGTAGTTCCGCACGAACGTGCGGAACTCCTGCAACTGCGGCGAGAGTTGGAAGTCGGGAACCTGGAGTTGGCTCGCCATCGTGGTGCTGGTCATCGGAGAACCTGTGCTCACGGATAGATGTAGAAGCCCTTCTTCGTCTTCCGGCCGAGGTGGCCGGCGGCGACCAGGCGGCGCAGCAGCGGACAGGCGCGGTACTTGTCGTCACCCAAGCCCTCCTTCAGCACGTCGAGGATCGACACGCAGACGTCGAGGCCGATGAAATCGGCGAGGGTCAGCGGACCCATCGGGTGGTTCATGCCGAGCTTCATGATCTCGTCGATCGCTTCCTTGGTGGCGACGCCTTCCATCAGCGCGAAGGCAGCTTCGTTGATCATCGGCATCAGGATGCGGTTGGCGACGAATCCCGGATAGTCGTTGGCGAGCACCGGGATCTTGCCCAGCGACTTCGACCAGCCGTCGATCAGCGCGCACGTCGCGTCGCTGGTGTCGTTGCCACGGATGACCTCGATGAGCTTCATCAGCGGCACCGGGTTCATGAAGTGCATGCCGATGACGCGGTCGGCGCGCTTGGTGCGCGCCGCCAGCGTGGTGATCGAGATCGACGACGTGTTGCTGGCCAGGATCGCTTGCGCCGGCAGCGTCGCATCGGCGGCCTGGAACACCTTGGTCTTCACGTCGAGATTCTCGGTGACCGCTTCGACGCACAGGTCGACGCCAGCGAGCGCGCCCATGTCGGTGGTCGCCTTCAGCCGATCCTTGGTCGCGGCGACCTGCTCGGCCGTCAGCGAGCCCTTCTCCTGGAACTTGGCGAGGCTCTTGTGGATGTTGGCGATGCCCTTGTCGACGAACTCGGGCTTGATGTCGATCAGGTACGTCTGCACGCCGCAGGTGGCGAAGACCTGGGCGATGCCGTTGCCCATCGTGCCAGCACCGATGACGGCGACCGCTTTGGGAAGGGAAGGAGTGCTCATGGTTGGTTGCGGTATGGGGAACGTGGTCGCGGCAGTGCGTCGGATCAGACGCGCTCGACGCTCATGACGACGGCGTTGCCGCCGCCGAGGCACAGGCCGGCGACGCCGCGGGTCTTGCCCTGCCGCTGCAACGCGTGCAACAGCGTGACGAGCACGCGCGAACCGGAGCAGCCGATCGGGTGGCCGAGCGCCACGGCGCCGCCGTGCACGTTCCACTTCGCCGGATCGACCTCGAGCTGGCGCTGCAGCGCCACCATCTGCACGGCGAACGCCTCGTTCATCTCGCACAGATCGAAGTCGGCCGGGCTGCACTTCAGCAACGCGCACAACTTCCTGGTTGCGACCTCGGGGGCCATCATGACCCATTCGGGAGCGAGGCCGCCGGTCGCGTAGCCGGTGATGCGGGCGAGCACCTTCAGACCGTGCGCCTTCGCGTAGTCCTCGTCGCAGACGACCAGCGCCGCGGCGCCGTCGTTGATCGTGCTGGCGTTGCCGGCCGTGACCGTGCCGCCCTCGGGCTGGAACGCCGGGCGCAGCTTGGCGAGCGCCTCGACGGTGGTGTCACCGCGCGGGCCCTCGTCCTGCTTGACGACGATCGGGTCGCCCTTCTTCTGCTTGATCTCGACCGCGAACAGCTCGGCGTCGAAGGCGCCGGCCTTCTGCGCCGCGACCGCACGGCGGTGGCTCTCGGTCGCGTAGGCATCCTGTTCCGCGCGCGTCACGCCGTACTTCTTGGCGACGAGCTCGGCGGTGTTGCCCATGTGGAAGTTGTTGTAGTGGTCCCACAGACCGTCCCAGACGATGCCGTCGAGCGCCTGCGTGTGACCCAGGCGCGCGCCACTGCGCGCTGTCGGCAGGTAGTACGGCGTGTTCGACATCGACTCCATGCCGCCCGCCACCGCGACCTTCAGATCCCCGGCCTTGATGGCCTGGGCGGCGAGCATCACGGTCTTCAAGCCGGAGCCGCACACCTTGTTGATGGTGACGGCGGCAGCGCTGTCCGGGATGCCGGCCGCTCGCAGGGCCTGGCGCGCCGGGTTCTGGCCGAGCCCGGCCTGCAGCACGTTGCCCATCAGCACTTCCTCGACATCTGCCGCCGGCACGTTCGCGCGGCGCAGCGCTTCGGCGACGGCGAGGCCGCCGAGCTGCGGTGCGGAGAACGAAGCCAAGGCTCCTTGGAACTTGCCGATCGCGGTGCGGCAGGCGGCGACGATCACGGGGCGGCCCATGGGTGCTCTTCTGTGGGTCAGGTAAGGGGGCGTGGCGCTCCGGGGTTCGGCCCGGTTGCGGGGGCGAAGATCCTAGGGAGGCGCGGGGCGGGTCGCCATCGCCCATTGGCCCAGGCTGCCCGTTGCCCTGGCGGTCGATGGCCACGGCGGAAAGGGCGGCCTGGAAAACAGCAGCGGCCGACCGGATCTCGCGATCCGGTCGGCCGCTGCCTTCACTGGTGGAGTCGAGGGGAGTCGAACCCCTGACCTATGCATTGCGAACGCATCGCTCTACCAACTGAGCTACGACCCCGCAGGATTTGGGGCCGACAACCTAGCGAGTCGGCGAGCCGAGGTAAAGGGTCTGCTTGCTGTCGCTGCCGAACGGCTGCGGCGGCCGCTCCTCACCCACGCACGACAAGCGGCCGGGACGGGCCGGCCCGGCCACGTTGAAACCGGGCACACGCTCCCGATCGGTGCGGAAGGTCCACGCCGAGGTCGCCAGCAACTCCCCGGCAGGCCGTGTGGCGGTGACGCCGTGCGCGACGACCAGCGGGCCACGAATGGCGACGGGACGATCCAGCATCAACTCGCCGGCCACCACGAGGGCTGCGCCGACTTCGAAATCCGCCGACCCGGCCGCGCCACCGAGCCGCGCATTGCCGCAGCCTTCGACCGGACCATGGAACTCGGCAGCTCCGCGCAGGCGGTCCCCCACCGACCAGCGCCCATCACCATCCAGATCCGCGAACGCACAGGCCCCCTCGACGACGGTCGTGACGAGAACCAGCCGGCCAGCCCCCTGCACCTGCAGCGGGCGGCCGACGTAGGCGTTGCCCTGCACGACGACGACGGTGTCGCGGTCGACCTGCAGCAGCAGCGGCGAGTTCGCTGGTTCGACCCACAGATGCCCCGGCACCACGATCAACTCGTCCAGGCCCGCGAACGAGACGCGGCCGCAACCGGACCCGAGCGTGAAGTCGTCGCGGTCCGTACCGACAGGCAGATGCAGCAAGGCGATGCCGTTGTCGCGCACGAACACCGCCGACCGCTCGGCCCGCTGCGCATGTGCCAGGGCGCCCGGATCCAGCTCGGGCATGCGCCACGGCTCAGGCCCATCCGCGAGACCCAGCGACCGCTGGCACCCGAATGCGGCGGCGGCCGCACCGACCAGCTCAGGGCCGGCGAACCAGCGTTGCCCATCCGCCCACCGCACGCACACCAGCCACGCGCCATCCTGCCGCTCGACGGAGCTGGTGTAGGCCCCGCCCATGTGCGAGCCGACCACGATGTCCGACTCGAGGCGGGCCACCAACGCCGTCTCGGCGACCAGTTCGACGGCGGTCGCGGCGACCTGCTGGCGGACGACCTCGGCCCGCCGCAGCACCCGCGCGACATCGTGCAACAGTGCGAGCCCGGTGCAGAACGCGGCAGCCATCGCCATCGACATCGGTGAACAGAGCACCGACAGCCACGCGGCAGCTGGCATCACCGATCGGCTCATGGGTTCTCGCCCCGCTCAGGCCGCAACTGCAGGAAGGTCGCTGCCGGTCCGCGATGCCACCGCAACGTCGCGTTGGCGAACAAGCCGTCGAGCACCCGGGGGTCGGCGTCGCTGCGGTGACCGGATGCCTGCATCGCCGCCAGTTGCTCGAGCTGGAGCACACGGTTCGCGAGGCGTTGCTCGGCGGCGTCACCCGCGGTGCGCGTCAGCACGATGGCCAGCGCACACCCGAGCACGAGCAGCATGGCGAGCGCCTTCTCACCCGACTCCAGGCTGGATCGGATCATGGTCGCTCCCGCGGCGGCGCACCGGCCGGCTGGTTCCTTCGCAGGGTGTCGAGCAGGTCGTTGCACTCGGCGGCCAGGCTCGTCAGCAGGTCGCCACTGCGCAAGCGGACCTGGAAGTCCAGGTCGCCGGAACGCATGCGCTGCAGGCTGCGCACCAGCCTCAATTCGGGACCAGCCACCAGGCGACCGAGCCGCCGCGCCTGCAACACCGCCACACCGGCGCAGGCCGCCAGGAAACCGCCGACCACCAACCAGAACCCGGCCTCGCCAACGGCCACGTGCTCGCCGGCCGCAGCCGACAGCAACAGGTCGCGGCAATAGACCACCAGCGCGACCAGTGTGATGCACATCACGACACCGGGCAGCAAGGTGGCGAGCGCAGCGAGCCTACCGACCAGTACCAAGGCACTGGCGCGGCGCCGCGGACTGCTACTCGAAACGGTGTTCATGAAGTCGTCCTGGCCCGCGCGGACCGGACCCCGGTCCGGACAGCAACGCGCGGCGCAACCGAGATCGGCGCGCGGCGAGGCTTCGTTGAGCGATGTGGTGCACGAGCGTCTCGCAGTTGGACACAAGACGCGCCACGGCGCGAGCCGATGAGCGGCGGAGTTCACGCCAAGCGCAAGAACAGCACCAACATGGTCGAGCAACCGAATCAGCCAGAGAAGGCGGGCAAGCGGGCCACGATCTTCGCGGTCACATCAGGCAAGGGCGGCGTCGGCAAGACGTCGCTGTCGGTGAACCTCGCCTGCGAGTTCAGTCGACGCGGCTACCGCACGATCATCGTCGACACCGACCTTGGCCTGGCGAACGCGCACATCATCGCGGGCATCAAGCCGACGAAGACGCTCTCGGATTACATCGAGGGCAAGGCCGAGCTGGCCGAGATCATCGAGACCGGCCCGAGCAAGGTGAAGTTCATCAGCGGCGGCAGTGGCGTGAAGGAGATGGCGAACCTGGACGACAACGGCAGGGCTCGCATCTGTGTCGCCATCGAAGAGCTCGCGCCATTCTGCGACGTCGTGATCCTCGATACCGGAGCAGGTGTCAGCAAAGGCGTCACCGACTTCGTCAGCATCGCCGACCACACCGTATTGGTGACCACCAGCAACTTCGCGGCGATCGCCGACGCATACGGGATCGTCAAGGTCGTCGTGCAGGACGGCTATCAGAAGCCGATCCACTGCGTCGTCAACCGCGTGCGTTCGCCGGAAGAGGCCGAGCAGGTGTTCTTGAAACTCAAGGGCTGCACCGAGCGCTTTTTGGGGTTCGACCTCAACTGGCTCGGCCTGCTGCCGGAAGATAGTTCCGTTGAGGGCGCCGTTTTGAAGCGCGCGCCATTCAGCGAAGTCTTCCCTGGCAGTGTCGCTGCCCGCTATCTCGCGAAACTGGTGTCGGGCCTCGAACGTTATGTGACAGGCGCGAAACCGACGCAGGCGGCGGCAAAGAGCTGACAGGGCAGATTGGATCGAAGTCCGCGACGGATGTTCTTCCGTCGCCAGAGCCAACCGGGAAAACAGGGGATATCAGGAATGACCCGCACCACGAAGCAGGATGCGATGGATCGCATGGATCAGGCGACGGGCAAGGCCGCGGCAGCTGCCGAGGAAGCCTTCGGCCGCCAAGCCAACAAGGGAATTCTGGCCGACCAGGTCGCCGAGGAACTCAACGTTCCCCGTCGCACCGCGGCGCGCGTGCTCGACGCGGTACTCGACGCCGTCAGCGATCTGCTGCGGGGCCGAGGCAAGGTCGCAGTGAAGGGCTTCGGCACCTTCGAACGACGCATCCGCAAGGGGCGCGCCTACAAGCACCCGCTCACCGGCGAGAGCATCGACGTCGCCAACAAGGAGACGATCATCTTCAAGCCGAGCGATCAGCTGATCGTGGAGACGCGCACGAACGCGGCACCGCGCCAGAAGAAGGCCGTCGGCCTGCCTACGGACGACATCCTGTTCAAGGGCTGAGCCATCCGGCTCACGAGATCGCCGCCAAGGGACGCGGGGGATCGCATCGCGATCCCCCGCGTCGTTTGCGGCGCGCGACCGTGACCTGACGCCGGCAAACGCGCTACTGTCCCGCCGTGCCCTCACCGACAGCGGATCCGTTCCTGGCTGCATGCGTGCAGTTCGACGTCATGCCCGGCGATGTCGCCGGCAACCGAGCCGCCATGCGCGCCGGAATCGACGAAGCGATCGCCGCCGGCGCCAGGCTCTGCGTGTTGCCCGAACTGTGGTCGACTTCCTTCCTGGCGCAGTTCGACGACGAGATCGTCGCCGACGCCGAGGACGCGGAGCAGGAACTGGCAGAGCTGTCGCGAACCCACGGACTGGTGGTGATCGGCAGCACCATCGAGCGCACGGACGCCGGCGTGTTCAACACGGCCCACGTCTACCAACGCGGCGAACGCCTCGGCTCGTACCGCAAGATCCACCTGTTCTCGCCGAACCTCGAACACCGCCGACACCTTGCCGGCGACTCGCCGTGCATCGTCGACACCGAGCTCGGTCGCATCGGCGTGCTCATCTGCTACGACCTGCGCTTTCCAGAACTCGCCCGCTACTACTTCCACGGCGGCGTCGAGCTGCTCGCCGTGCCCGGCCAATGGCCAGAAGCCCGCGCGCAGCACTGGCGCACCCTGTTGCGGGCCCGCGCGATCGAGAACGAGATGTTCGTCATCGGCTGCAATCGCACAGGCCAGGAACCGTCGCAACGCAACGGGGAACCGATGGCCTTCCCCGGCGACGGACGCATCATCGACCCGACCGGGGAAGTGCTGGCCGCTGGCGCCGGCGAAGCGGGCGCGATCGTCGCCCAGATCGAGTTGCGCAAGGTCCGGACGATGCGGCGCATCCTGCCGATCGACCGCGACCAGCGCCCGAGCGTCTACGAACACCTGTTTCGTGCGATGCTGCCACACATGGTCGAGCGCAGCCGCGAGTCGACCGATCACGACGACGACGACGACGCGTGATGACGGGGCCAGCGGAGCCGGCGGTCACTCCACGAAGGCCTGCAGCTGGCGCAGCTTGCCCGGCCGCTTCAGCCGGCCCATTGCCGCCTCCTGGAGCTGCCGCACCCGCTCCGCGGTGATCCCGAGTTCCGTCGCGATCTCGGCAAGCGTGCGAGGTTCCTGGCCATCGAGCCCGAAGCGAGCTTGCAGGATGCGCTGTTCGCGCGGCGGCAGGTCTGCCATCGCCCCCGAGAGCGCCTGCCGCAGATCGCCAGGCGGAATGGACTCAGGAATCGACTCGAGGCGATCGTCGGGCAAGCGCTGGGCGAGAGAGTTGCCCTCGCCCTCGCCGACTTCGGCATCGAGACTGACTGCATAGCGCCGCGTCGACAGCACCCACTCGACCTTGTCCGCGCTGATCCCGAGTTTCGCCGCGATCTCACCGGCGGAGAACTCACGACCGACGCGCGCCCCTTCCTCCTGCACTCGACGGATCTTGCCGAGCACCTTCTGCACCCAGATGGGCACCCGGACCGTGCGCGAGTGGTTGTAGAGCGCCTTCAGCACCGCCTGCTGCACCCAGAACTGGGCATACGTGCGGAACCGGACCTCGCGTCGCCAGTCGAAACCGTCGATCGCCTGGTACAACGACGCGTTGCCCTCCTGGATCAGGTCGGCCGCGTCGACACCCAATCCGCGATACCGGTGGACGGTCGACAACACGAGGTAGAGCGCGCCCTCGACGTACAGATTGCGGAGATCCGCGAGCTGCTGCGCCATTCCGAGGAACCAATCCCGATCCCACTCACGACGCGCTCGCTTGCCCGGCAGGCTGCCCCCGATGCGTGTCGGCTGCCGCTGCAACTCGGTTGCAGCTTCCGGCGCAAAGCCCATCCGCTCGAGGCCTTCCTGCACCAGCGCGGCGAGAAACTCGTGGCGCCGCGCCATGCGGAACTCCTCGGCGCGATCCATCGGGGCGATACGCCGCAGATCCGCCTGGTAGCTCGCCACACGCACGTCATGCACATCGGCCATGGGCGCCGAATTGGCAGCCCGCTGCCGTTCCGCTGTCAGGCCCGCGATGTCCAGCGTGGCGTGTGCGGACGCGAACTCGGCCACCAGGGCGGCGACTGCCGCACGAAACCGATCCGTGGGCACATCGAGCATCGCGTCGAGCGCGGGAAACCCGACGCAGGCGCGGGTTTGCAGCTTCTGCCTCGAGCCACGAGAAAAGAGTTTGGCCAAGACCATGGGAGCACCGATTGAGTAAGGGGGATCGGTGATACGACGCGCCCGCAGCCCTATGGCATGGCGCGCCTTTCACCGCGGCACCACCCGAAGAGGACAACTAGCGTGCCGCTTGCTCCGCGGCCGAACGGAAGCGCTACTTGCGGCGGGCCAGCAGCACGACCACGACGAGCAGCAACCCGCCGCCGATGGCGATCGGCACAATCGGCAGGTCTCCCTCCGCGGCTTCGGGGCTTGGCGCAGAGCCGGCGTGAGCAGATTCCACACTTGGCTGGGGCACCACCTCAGCGGGCACGACGGGGTTGCCACCAGCCACCGCATCGCGGGTGACCGGGTTGGCTGGTTTGACGGGCTGCGGCGCCTCGATCGGCGTGGCGATCGAAGCAGCCGGGGTTGCTTCCGGGCGGGCGATGCCACCA
>CAMAUH010000010.1 GCA_945861365.1 Candidatus Kuenenia stuttgartensis | reverse complement strand
GACCTGCTGAACAGCTACGTCGGCGCGACCAACAGCCTGACGACGACCTTCGCGGTCCCGGCCGGTGTGCCGTATGGCTTCCAGTTCTACGCCACGTCGGCGGCCCTGATCGCGCCGAACAGCCTGCCGAACGGCCAGAACGCCGCTGGCTTCGTGACCAGCAACGGCGTCGCCAGCTTCGTCAGCTCCTTCTGAGCTGAGAAGTGCGACTGCACGCGCCTTGTGGGCGTGCTGCTTCGGGCCCGGTGACCTTGCGGTCACCGGGCCCGCTGCATTTCAGGCGAACACGTTCGCCGCTTGCGGCAGCAGATCGACCTGCACTGGCGCCATGCCGCCGTGGTCGCCGTCGATCTGGAATGGTGCCTCGCCGTCGATGCGCAACGAAGTCGCCGTGCGCACCAGCAGGTTCGGGCCAGCCTGCATGCGGCCGCACATACCGCGCAGTCCTTGCCACAGCCACGCCGTGCGGCTGCGTGAACGGAAGCACAGCACGTGCAGCAGCCCGCTTGCCGCATCCACCGACTTCGGCAGCAGCACCACGCCGCCGTAGTTGCGCACGCGCGTGACCAGCACGGAACTCAGGTCGTCGAGGACTTCGCCATCGGCGAACGTCGCGCGCAGCGCGTAGCGCGGCCAGTGCCACGCCGTGTGCAGGATGGGCCCGAGCCACTTGTGCTTGCCGAGCGTGCCGGTGCGCACCTGGCTCAGCCGGTGCACGACGGCGCCGTCGATGCCGACGCCGACGAACAGCAGGAAGCGACGCTCGCCGCAGCGGCCGATCGCCAGCGGCCGCGTGGCGCCGCGCGCCAGCAGGTCGGCGCACGCCTCGACCTTGCGCGGCAGGCCGAGTTCCATCGCCAGCACGTTGGCGGTGCCGACCGGCAGCACGCCGAGCGGCCGCGTCGGGTCCGGCATGCCGTTCAGCACTTCGTTGACGGTGCCGTCGCCGCCGATCGCGACGAGGCCATCCCAGGGTTCGCTGCCTGCCGCGCGCGCTTGTAAGGCGCCGTCGCCGGCGGCCGTGGTCAGATGGAACTCGGCGTGCACACCGCGTTCGCGCAGCGCGCTGGCCAGTTGCGGCGCCAGCTGGCGGCCGCGACCGCCGCCGGAGATCGGGTTCGCGATCAGCAACAGCCTTCGTGGTGGGAGCGCGCTTCCGTTCGGCACGATGGGCGGCAACCATACGCGGCGATGGCTTCCTTGCGCATCCTGGTCACCGGCAGCACCGGCTTCCTCGGTCCGCACGTGCTCGCGGCGATCGCCGCCGCGGGCCATGTGCCGCTGGCGACCGGCCGGCGCGGTACCGATGCCGCTGCCGACCTGCTCGCAGGCGGCATGGTGGCGGCGGTCGTGCAGGCGCTGCAGCCCGACCTGGTCGTCAACCTCGCTGCCTTGGCGAAGCTGCAGGATTGCGAACGCGAGCCCGAACTGGCCGACCGCACCAATGCGTGGTTGCCGGAACGGTTCGCCGAGCGCTTCGGCGCGCGCTTGCTGCACGTGTCGACGGACCTCGTGTTCGATGGCGCCAGTGCGCCGTACGCGGTGTCGTCGCCGGTCGCGCCGTGTTCGGTCTATGGCGCCAGCAAGGCGCGCGGCGAAGAGCGCGTGCGCGCACACGGTGGTCGGGTCGTGCGTTTGCCGCTGTTGTTCGGGCCCGACGCGCACGGCCGCGGCGCCACGGCCTCGCTGCGGGCTTCGCTGCAGCGGCGCGCGCCAGCATCGCTGTTCACCAACGAGTACCGCACGCCGTTGCACGCTGCCGACGCGGCGCGGGCGCTGGTCGAGCTGGTCGTCGATCCCGCCGGGCCGGCCCTCGTGCATCTGCCCGGCCCCGAACGCGTGTCGCGCTGGGAGCTGGCGCGCCGCTTCGCGTCGGCGCACGGGCTCGACGCGGCACTGCTGCTGCCTACCGAGTGCCAGGATCCGCTGCGGCCGCGCGACGTGTCGCTGGTATCAACATGGCAGGCCAACCGGTCGCTGGCGGCGATGCTGGCCGACAGCTGAGTCCGGTCATTGGCGCCGGCGGCGGCCGTTGCCCTGGCCGCGCGAGGCACGCTCGTACTCCGGCAGCTCGAACGCTTCCGGCGGCAGCGCCTTCAGCGCCGCTTCCAGCTGCGCGAGCGTCGCGGTGTCCTTCTTGTCGAGCAGCTTGCCGCGCAGCATCTCGGCGGTCTGCATCGTCGTGATGCCGAGGCCGTCGACGGCAGCCACCGCGGCGGGTGCGATCGCGAACGCCTGCTGCAGTTCCGCGAACGCCCCGGCGAGGTCGTCCTGCTGCAGCCGCAGTCGCGCGATGCCGCCGTGCGCCATCGCCACGAAGTGCTCGCCGTCCTGGTTGTTCGAAGCATCGCGATACCTGCGGAAGCGTTCGATCGCCCGGCCATAGGCGGTCGCCGCGGCTTCGTTGTCGCTGCGCTTGCGGTGGGCCTCGGCGGCGACCATCTCGGCGTAGCCGGCGAACCACGCCATCGTCTTCGGTGCTTCCGGCACCGCCAGCCGGCGGTCGTACTCGGCGACCAGCGAAGCCGCACCGCCGCGTTCGAGCAGCCGCCCGCGCAGGCGGTCGTGCAGCAGCGCCGATTCGGGGAAGCGCTGCAGTCCGCGATCGAGCACCGCATCGGTGTCGGGGGCGCCGAAGAACTTCAGGAAGTCGTAGTGGTCGACGACCTGCTGGTCGTGGCCGAGCGGGTGCTGGCCGAGCAGGCTGTAGGTCGTGTGCACGTCGCTCATCCACGCCGGGTCCCAGTCGCGCTTCTGTCGCGCGGCCTCGACGATCGCCGTCTGGCGCGCTGCAGCGAACAGCGTCAGCACCTCCATCGCGAGCCGGCCCGGGGCATTCGGCGGCAGCTGCGGGGCGGCCTCGATCGCCAGTTCGTGGGCCTGCTTGGTATCGCCGCGCTGGGCGGCGAGCACCGCCAGCAGCGCTGATGGTCGCCAGCCCTTGGCGCCTGCACTGGCGGCCTGCTGCGCCTGCCGTTCGGCGTCGGCGAGCAGCAACTGGCGCTGCTGTTGGGCCGTGCGCTGGCCACCGCGGCCGCCGGCGCTGGTCAGCTCGAGGGCCTGCAGCAGGCTTGTCTCGGCGACGTCGAGGCGGGCTTCGGGATCGGCGGGTTTGCTGGCCAGGGCCTGGTCGCGGGCGGTCGCCTCGTTGGCGCGGTCGCTGCCCGCGGCGGCGGCGGCGTAGCTCTGGCTCGCCAGCGTGTCGCGCCAGCGCTCGGTGTCGATCGCGGACTTGCTGCCGGCGAGGCCGGCGTGTGCGGCGGCGAGGCTCTGCGCGCGCGGGGAGCTGGCGGCGAAGCGGCGCAGCGACTGCGCCAGCGCCTGCCGTTCGTCGGCGGCCATCGGCGCCTGCAGCGTGTCGGCGATCAGGTCGACGGTGCCGGGATCGTTCGCCTGCAGCATGCCGGAGCGCGCCTGCTTGGCGAGGTCGGGGTCGAGGCCCCACGCGGCGAGGCGCAGCAGTTCGATCGGTGCGCGTTCGCCGGCGGCGAGCGCCATCTGCATCATCGCCTTGCGCTGCTCGGCCTGGGCCTGCGCGTACATCGACTCGACGGACTCGCGGTCGCTGCTGTCGGGGCTCTCGAGGCGTTCGCGCAGCGACCGGTCGCCCTTGACCACCGGCGGGGCCTGGATCGCGCGCTTCTGGATGCCGTCGCGGATCGTGTCGAACACCGACTTGGTGTCCCACGTGTAGAAGACGTCGTAGACCTCGCTGCCGTCGAGCTCGACCATGATGTGCCGCGGCGAGATGCGCTTCCCGTCGAGGAACTTCGCATACACGATCGGCTCCAGCGCCATGTGCTCGCCGCAGGTGACGTTGCCCAGGCGCGGGCAGGGAATGCGGCGGCCTTCGTCGTCGTAGTCGCGCGGGTTGTGGCGGTAGACCGACGCGATGACGCACACGTACGGTTCCCACAGCTTGGCGATCTCGGGGTCGCGGTAGCGCACGCCGGCGTAGTGCTCGCTGGCGATCTCGCCGTCCATGTTGACGCACACCAGGATCGGGCGCTTGGTCTGCTGGGACAGCCGCACCGCGTCGTCCCACGTGCGCTGCCAGCGGATCGCCACCGGCTTGGCCCAGTCCGCGGCAGTGGGGGCGTACCACATCTGCTCTGGCACGAGGCCCTGCGGTTGCGGGACGCCTTCCTGCGCCACGGACCAAGACGAACCCAGCAGTACGGCGAGCATCAAGCGATCGGTACGCATGGTGCGCACCATACCGGGCTCGTGCAGGGCGCGCGTGTCGCGGCTTCGTCAGAGATCAGGGCAGCTGCGCCCGCAGCGCATCTTCGGCGGCAGGCCGCATGCGCACGATGCGCGCCACGTCGCCGTCGACCATGACCTCCGCGGGGGCCGGATGGCTCAGGAATGCCGTGGGGCTGTAGGTCAGACCGTAGGCGCCGCTGTGCAGCACGGCGACGAGGTCGCCTTCGGCCAGCGGCGCGAACGGGATCTGCTCGGCGAACTGGTCGGCGGGCGTGCACAGCGGGCCGCCGAGCGTCACCGGTTCGCCTTGCTGCGCGTCGAGGGCGGTCGCGTGGACCAGCAGCGGTGGTCGCCGCACGACCGTGCCGACCCCGGCCGCGGCGGCGTGCTGGTGCAGGCCGCCATCGAGCACCGCGTGTCGTTCGCCGCCGCTCGTCTTCGTGCGCACGACGCGCGCCAGGAAGACGCCCGCGGGCGCTGCCAGGAAGCGCCCGAGTTCGACGAACCACTGGCGGGACGCGCCGCCGTACTGCGCGACCAGGGCCTGCAGCCCGGCACCCGCAGCGGCGAGATCGAACGAGCCGTCGCCGGCATACGCCGCGACACCGAAGCCGCCGCCGAGATCGATCGCCGGCAGGTGCAGGCCCAGATCCCGTTCCCAGGCGACGGCGAGTTCACACAGCGCCCGCGCGTGCTGCACGAAGGCGTTCGCATCGAACACCTGGGTGCCGGCGTAGACGTGCAGGCCGTCGAGTTGCAGTGCCGGCTGGGCGTGCGCGATCCGCAGCAGTTCGGGAACCTGTCCGGCGTCGATGCCGAAGCGGGTGCTGCGACCGCCCATGCGCATGCGCGCGCCGCCGAGTTCCTGCGGCAGGTTGACGCGCAGTGCTATGCGGGCGCGCTGGCCGGCGGCGGCAGCGAGCCGCGCGATCGACGCCAGTTCCGAGGCCGACTCGACGTGGAAGCAGCCGATGCCGTGCTGCAGCGCGGTGGCGATCTCGTGGTCGGTCTTGCCGGGGCCGGCGAAGCGCAGCGCCGCGGCTTGGTGGCCGGCGGCCAACGCCACGTGCAGTTCGCCGAGCGAGGCGATCTCGGCGCCGACGCCGGCCGCGCGCAGGCACGCGGTGACGGCGAGCGAAGGGTTCGCCTTCACCGACCACAGCAGCTGCACGTGCGGGCCGATCGCCTGCTGCACCGCGGCTGTGCGCGCCCGCAGCACCGCGGCGTCGAACGCGTACAGCGGCGTGCCGAAGCGCTTTGCGAGCTCGGTCGCGGCGAGGCCGCCGATGCGCAGCGCTGTCGCGTCGGCGCAGCCGAGGGTCGTCAAGGCGGCTTGCACGGCGGGGTCGCGGGGGAGCTCGGTCACACGGCGGGATGCTAGCGAGCCTCCGCCGCGGTCGCGCCCTGCGCCTGTGGCATTGCCATGGTGGGTTCGCGGCACCCGGTGGGCGGCTTCCGTGCGCTGCCAGCGCATGCCATGATCCTGCGCCTTCCCGCTGCATCCTGATGACGGAGATCCTGACCCTCTCGCGCCCGCAGGCGCGCCCGACCTACCAATGGTTGTTGCCGTTGGTGTTCGCCGCTGGCTGTGGCCTCGGCGCGGTCTGGCCCGGTCACGGTGGGCACCTGTTCGGCATCGGCGGCCTTGCCGGGGTGTGGGCCTGCTTCCTGGTGGCGAGTGAGGATCCGGCCGGCTGGCTGCTGCCGACGATGCTCGGGGGTCTGCCGCTGCTGTGGTTCTTCGGCCGCCTGCTCGACCGCTTGCGCACCGACCTGCGCATCTGGCTCGGTGCGATGGTCGTCTGTGCCGCGGTCGCCGGCTATCTGCTGCTGCAGGGCTACGGCGACCTGGAGCGGGCGATCGAGCACCACGGTTCGTTCTTCGCCTACTGCGTCTGCGCGGTGCAACTCGGCGCCTATGGCGCGACGTTGCTGTCGCTGGTGCTCGGGGCGTCGCGCGGAGCTGATCGGTGAACGGCAACGACGTGCACGACGACCTCGTCGCGGCGGCGCAGGCCGTGCGGCAGCACGCTTACGCGCCAGCCTCCCGGTTCCACGTCGGGGCCGCCGTGCGCGCGCGCGATGGTCGGCTCTTCGTCGGCTGCAACGTCGAGAACGCCAGCTACGGGCTGACGATCTGCGCCGAGCGCGCCGCGGTGTGCGCCGCGGTGGCGGCCGGCGTGCGCGAGATCGTCGCGGTCGCCGTCGCGACGGACCTCGACGAACCGGCGCGGCCGTGTGGTGCGTGCCGGCAGGTGCTGGCCGAGTTCGGGCTCGGCATGCAGGTGGTGCTGGTCGGGCGCACGGGGTCGCGGCACGTGGTCGCGCTGCACGAACTGCTGCCCGATCCGTTCACGTTCGCCGACGTGCGGCGCGGGCAGCGCTAGCCGTCAGCAGGCAGCCGGCACCGCAGCGAGCTCGTAGACGCGCAGGTAGCGCGAGGGATCGGCGCCAAAACCCGCCGCGACGGCCGGCGCTGCCTTGGGCGCGACCCGGCGGAACCAGGGTGCCAGCTGTGCATCCCACCACGGCAACGGCCGCAGCGTGATGTGGCCCGGGTACTGGAACTCAACCAGTGCTATGTGCGCGATGACGCGGCGCACACCCAGGCGCGCAAACTCGCGCACCATCGCCGGGACGGAGCGTTCGGGGATGTGTTCGAACACGTCGAGTGCCAGCAGCGTGTCGAAGCCGTCTTCGGGCGCGAACGGGATCGACTCGACCGAGCCTTGCCGCAGGAACGGCGCCACTTCCGGGTAGGCGATGCGCGCGAGGTCGGGGCACAAGTCGAAGCCGTGCGCATCGATGCCGCGCGCCCGCAGCTGCCGCACGACTTCACCCGCGGAGCAGCCGGCGTCGAGCACCTTGCCCGGCGTGCCGAGCTGCAGCACCTGCTGCACGAGGTGCTGCTTGAACGCGGTTTCGCGCGCATCGTCGACGGCGAGCTTCATCGTGGCGTGGTAGTCGCCGGCGTACAGCGCGCGCAGCGCCGCGTCGTCGACGTCGGCGAAGGCCTCGCGGTGGAACGGCAGCAGCAGCGTCGTCAGTTGCTGCAGCAGCCGTTGCGCCGCCGGCGTCGCGGCATCACCTTCGAGCACCGTCAGGTTCGGTGCCGGTCGGCGCCAGTCGCAGGCGGCGGTGCCGGCGAGACCGAGCAGCGTGTCGGTGAACTCGAACACGCAGACCTCGCCGTGCCAGATGCCGCCGGCGATGCGCAGCACCCCGCGGGCGCCGCCGTCGGCGCCGAGGTCGTAGCGGACTTCGAACATGGCCAACGGATCGGAGCCCCGGTGGCACCGGCTGGAGCCGTTCCCGCCGCTACTTGATCCAGCCCGCCATGCGCAGCGCGCGCAGCCCGTCGAACACGTTCATCGCCCCCTTCGCCTCGGCGGCGAACGCGGCGGTGCGTTCGTGCCACAGCTGCATCTCCTTGGCCGGCGGCTTGCGTTCGCGGTTGTACTGCACGCGCTGGCCGACCAGCATCGCGAGGTAGCCCTCGAAGCCGAACGAATTGCTCTCCGGGATCAGGATGCCCTTCACCAGCGTCGACGGGCCGTTCTCCTTGAACCAATCGACGATGCGCGCTGCACCGGCGAGGTCGGTCTTGTCGCGGCAGTCGCGCCAGTACGGCGTGTCGAGCCGCGTGTTGAACGCGTAGTGCACCGCCAGGAAGTCCCGGATGTCATCCCAAGCGCGCGTGTTGTGCTCGTTGTAGACGTCGACCAGCAGGGGGCCGGGATTGCCCCCGGTCTCGACCATCGAGTCGGCCAGCATCACGCACTCGAGGGCGATGACCGCCAACGCGGTCGCTTCCAGCGGCTCGACGAAGCCCACCGCATTGCCGACGCCGACGACGTTGCCGACCCAGTTGCGCGCGCGGCGGCCGCTGCGGTACTTGACGACGCGTGTGCGGTCGGCCGGGATCTTCGGGTTCTTGCGGAGCAGCTCGGCGCGGGCGGTCTCGTCGTCGCAGTGGGCGCTCGAGTAGACGTAGCCGCGGTTGATGAAGTGGGCGTGTTCGATCTGCCAGGCCCAGCCGGAGTCCATCGTCTCGGCGATCGTGTACGGCTTGATGACCTCGTCGGTGCGCTCCCAGCCGCCGATCACCGCGCGGTCGGTGAACAGCGATCGCTCGAAGCTGACGTACGGCACTTCGAGGGCGCGCCCCAGCAGTTCACTGCGGAAGCCGCTCGCGTCGACGAACAGGTCGGCCTGGACGCGGCGGCCGTCGGCGAGCACGAGTGCGTGCACGCCGCGTTCTTCGCGGCCGGTGGTCGTCACCGGGCCGGTTTCGACGCCGGTCACGTTGGCGTCTTCGATCTCGATCCCCAGCTTCTTGGCGTGGCTGTCGAGCCACGCGATCAGCTTCAGGTTCTCGAGGTGGAAGGCGTGCGGCGTGTTCAGGTTCGGTGAACCATCGCGGTTGCGCGCGAACGCCTTGTCCTGCGCCATCATCGCCGAGTACGGGCCGACCCATTGGGTCTCGTGGTCGTGGTAGAAGCCGGTCGGCCGCGACAGGCCGGGCCACTCGGTCTCGTACTCCTTCGCGAACGTGTAGTAGAAGTCGCGGCGCGGTCCCCACTGGAAGCGGATGCCGAGTTTCCAGGTGGGCTCGGCCATCGCATAGAAGTCGCGCTTGGCGACCTTCAGGTACTCGAACAGGAAGCGAGGGAACGCGATGGTCGTGTCTTCCCCGACGCCGATCACGCCGATGTCCGGTGAGCGCAGCACGCGCACCGTCAGGTTCGGGGCCTTGGTCTTCAGGCTGATGGCGGCCATGAAGCCGGCGCTGCCTCCGCCGAGCACGACGACGTTCTTGATCATGGTTGGAGCGAAGCAGCGTATCGGCGTGGGGGCGCCGTGGACTGCGGGCATGGGATCGAAAGTCTGGGGCCGGCTGCGGCGTCGACTTCGCCGTTGCCCGCTGGCACGATGCGCGGCCCGCATGGCCGCCCTGTCCCCGACCGAGTTCCGCGTCAGTCCCGTCGATGCCGTGGCGCTCGAGACGCGCGCCGCCGACCTCGGCACCCGTTCCATCAAGAAGGCGAGCAAGGTCGCCGGCCTGCAGCTGGCGATCCGCATGATGGACCTGACCACGCTGGAAGGCATGGACACCGCGGGCAAGGTGCGGCAGCTGTGCCAGAAGGCGATGCGGCCGCTGCCGAGCCGCGCCGACGTGCCGAGCTGTGCGGCGGTGTGCGTGTATCCGGACCTGGTGCCCATCGCCGTCGACGCGCTGCGCGGCAGCACCGTGCAGGTCGCGTCGGTCGCCACCGGCTTCCCGGCCGGTCGTACCGACCGCGCCACCAAGCTGCGCGAGGTCGAACTCGCGGTCGCCGCCGGCGCCACCGAGATCGACATGGTCATCGATCGCGGCGCGTTCCTGTCCGGTCGCTACGGCGAAGTGTTCGACGAGATCGGCGCGGTGAAGGCCGCGTGCGGCGCCGCGCACCTGAAGGTGATCCTCGAGACCGGCGAGCTGAAGACCTACGACAACATCCGCCGCGCCTGCCGCATCGCGCTGCTCGGCGGCGCCGACTTCCTGAAGACCAGCACCGGCAAGGTCACGCCGGCGAGCACGCCGCCGGTCGTGCTGCTGATGCTGGAGATGGTGCGCGACTGGTTCCTCGAGACCGGCCACATGGTCGGCGTGAAGGCGGCCGGCGGCATCCGCACCGGCAAGGACGCGCTGAAGTACCTGGTGCTGGTCGCCGAGACGTGCGGCGATCGCTGGCTGTCCCCGCAGTGGTTCCGCTTCGGGGCCAGCGCGCTGCTGACCGACGTGTGCATGCAGCTCGAGAAGGAACGCACCGGCCGCTACCAGCGCGCCACCGATTTCAGCGCCGACTGAGCGAGACAACTGCCATGGCCAAGACGAAGAACGAGACCAAGGTCGACGGCGAACGCGAACTGACCTTCGGCGGCGTGTGGAACTACGCGCCGTCGCCGGAGGGCATCGACCACTTCACGATCCCGAAGCGCTGCGAGCTGTTCGTCGGCGGCGAGTGGATCAAGCCGAAGACCGGCGAGTACTTCGCGACCGTCGATCCGGCGACCGAGGCCGTGCTCAGCGAAGTCGCGTTGGCCGGCGACAAGGACGTCGACGCGGCTGTGAAGGCGGCGCAGAAGGCGTTCGTCGGCTGGCGCAAGCTCAGTGGCGAGGACCGCGCGCGCTACCTGTTCCGCATCGCCCGCATCCTGCTCGAGCGGCAACGCGAGTTCGCGTGCCTGGAGACGCTGGACAACGGCAAGCCGATCAAGGAGACGCGCGACGTCGACATCCCGCTCGCGGCGCAGCACTTCTTCTACCACGCCGGTTGGGCCGACAAGCTCGAGCTGCTGTTCCCGGGGCAATCGCCCGAACCGCTCGGTGTGGTGGGGCAGGTGATCCCGTGGAACTTCCCGCTGCTGATGGCGGCATGGAAGATCGCGCCCGCACTCGCGGCCGGCAACACGGTGGTGCTGAAGCCCGCCGAGACGTCGCCGCTGACGGCGCTGCGCCTGTGCGAAGTGTTCCAGCAGGCGGGGCTGC
This sequence comes from Candidatus Kuenenia stuttgartensis, assembly GCA_945861365.1. Taxonomy (GTDB): domain Bacteria; phylum Planctomycetota; class UBA1135; order UBA1135; family UBA2386; genus UBA2386. Next base: position 12,612 of record CAMAUH010000010.1, on the reverse strand, counting down.
CGCCGGGCGTCGTCAACGTGATCACCGGCGACGGCAAGACCGGGGCAGCGTTGGTGCGGCATCCGGGTCTCGCGAAGGTCGCGTTCACCGGCAGCACCGAGGTCGGCAAGGAGATCCAGCGCGCGGTCGCGGGGCGCTCGGTCGAACTGACGCTCGAGCTCGGTGGCAAGGCGGCGCACCTGGTGTTCGAGGACGCGGCGCTGGACCAGGCGGTCGAAGGCGTCGTGCGTGGCATCTTCTTCAACCAGGGCCACGTCTGCTGCGCTGGCTCGCGCTTGCTGGTGCAGGAGAGCGTGCACGAACTGTTCGTCGACAAGCTGCGGCGCCGCATGGCGCGCATTCGCGTCGGCAACCCGATGGACAAGAACACCGACATGGGCGCGATCCACAGCGCTGCCCAGCTGGCGCGCATCCGCGAACTGGTCGGTGACGGGCAGGCGAGTGGTTGCGAGCTCTACCAGCCGAAGTGCGAGTTGCCGAAGAAGGGCTATTGGTTTGCGCCAAGCATGTTCACGGGCGTGACGATGAGCCACCGCATCGCGCGCGAGGAGATCTTCGGGCCGGTGCTGAGCGTGCTGACGTTCCGCACGCCGGAGGAAGCGGTCGAGAAGGCGAACAACACCGCCTACGGGTTGAGTGCCGGCATCTGGACCGACAAGGGCGCGCGCATCCTGTGGCTGGCCGAACGCATGAAGGCGGGTGTCGTGTGGAACAACACGTTCAACCGCTTCGATGCCGCGAGCCCGTTCGGTGGGTTCAAGGAGTCGGGGTTCGGGCGCGAGGGTGGGCGGCAGGGCATGCGCGGGTACGTGCGCTTGCAGGGTGGGTTGCTGCCGGGGTGAGTGGGGTGGTCGGCGCGAGAGCCCCTTCATGAACCATGGCTCCGCGCGCTGACGAGGGCGCCGAGTTCGGGGGCCGGGGCCGCGGCGACTTCAGGACGGGTCACGAGGCTCGATCCCCGGAACGGACCGCGAGGGTGCAGGAATCTCCGTTCAGCTCGCGAACACGTCCGCCAGCGTGCGGGCGTCGAGCAGCGCGCGCGACCAGCGCTCGAAGTCGGTCGTGGAGCCTTCGGCTAGCTGTCGGCGCTGGGCATCGGGAAGGGGGCCGAAGCGGTGTTCGAGCAGGTTGCGCAGCAGTTCGACCTGGCCCTGCTGCATGCCCTGCTGCAGCCCTTGCTTCAGGCCCAGGCGCAGCCCTTCGTTGCGCCACAGTTCGCGGCCTTCGGCGACCGCTTGCTGACGGATCCTCTCGGCACAGGTCATCACGGTCTCCTCGGCAGGCTTGCCGACTTTGGCGAACGCATCGCGCAGGGTCATGGGGTCCTCGTCGCTGACGGCGACGACGTAGGTTACCAGCTGCCGGAACAGGTGTCCGCTGGAGTAGTCGCGTTGCAGGCGGCGGTAGAGCCGCCGCCACCTGGCGATCAGGCGCACGATGCGCTGGTGCCGCCGCACCTGCTGCAGATGCAGCAGCGGCAGCAGCGAGGCCAGCGACAGCCGTCGCCGGTGCAGCCCGTTGGCATCGGTCGCCGTCAGGTCGTCAAGCGCGATGCGGAACTGCAGCTGCATCGCCACCAGTTCGGGTGGCAGGCCGTCGAGGTCGAGGCGGCCGTGGAAGTCGGGGGGCTCCCGCCACGCCTGCAGGCCGTGGTACAGCACGTAGGGGAGGATCGGCGGCAGCCGTTCGGCTTGCGGGTTCTCCGCACGGAAGCGTTCCCACAGCCGCAGCTTGTAGCGCAGCACCTGCAGCAGCAGGAACGGGGCGGGATAGGCCTTGTGCTCGTACAGCATGTAGATCAGCACTGGCCGACCGTTGGCTTCTACTTCGAACACGAGGTCGCCGTGGTGCTCCCGCAATTCGGGGTCGATGAAGCTCGCATCGATGCGCTTGAGCGTCGACCAGTCGATCGCGGCGGCGATCGCCGGCGACACCACGCTGCGCACCAGCTCGGCGGCGCGGGCCGGGTCGCTGAAGGCAGCCTGGAACAGCGCGTCGTGCGGCTTCTGCAGGTCGAAGGAATCGTCGTGCACGCCCATGAGTGACACGACCCCGCCAGCGGTCGCACGAATCCGGCCCGAACCCGTTCGCTTGCCTTCCCGGCCCATGGCGGGCACCCTCTGCGAATGCCCGTTCCGGTGCCGAAGACCTACAAGCTCCACGTCGGTGGCAAGTTCCCGCGCAGCGAGTCCGGCCGCAGCTACCAGCCGGTCGGCAATCCGGCGCTGAACGTCGCGCGCGGCAGCCGCAAGGACCTGCGCGATGCCGTGGTCGGTGCACGCGCGGGCCTCGCGGCGTGGAGCGGCAGCGCCGCCTACCTGCGCGGGCAGATCCTCTACCGGCTCGCCGAGATGCTCGAGTCGCGGCGCGATGCGATGCAGCAGGAACTGGTCCTCGGTGGCGTGACGAAGGTCGCGGCCGCGAAGGAACTCGACGTCGCGATCGCGCTGACGATCTGGTACGCGGGCCTGTGCGACAAGGTGCAGAGCCTGCTCGGCAGCCAGAACGCCGTGCAGGGCCCGTTCTTCAACTTCTCGACCGTCGAACCGACCGGCGTCGTCGGCGTGCTGGCGCCCGAAGCGCCGGCACTGGTCGGCACGCTGGCGCTGGCTTTGCCGCTGCTTGCGGGTGGCAACAGCGTGATCGTGCTCGTCAGCGAGCGTGCGCCGTTCGCGGGCCTGGCGCTCGGTGAGGTGTGCGCGTCGAGCGACGTGCCCGCGGGCGCCATCAACCTGCTCAGCGGCCTGCGCAGCGAGCTTGGGAGCCAGTTCGCCGCGCACCGTGACCTCGACGGCCTGCTGGTCGCCGGCAAGCCCGACGCGGCGCTGTCGGCAGCGGCGGCCGACAACTGCAAGCGCGTTCGCTACTGCGATCTGCCGGCGGCCGATTGGACGCAGGCGGGCAAGCTGCGGTCGCTGGCGTTCGTCGAGCCGTTCGTCGAGTTGAAGACGCTTTGGCATCCGGTCGCGCCGTGACGGCGGGGACTGCGCAGCTCGGGAGATAGCGCCACGGCCGCAACCTGGCGCGGCGCGACGGACATCGAAGGGGAACCACCATGCAGCACCACCCAGCCCGATTGATCGCCAAGAAGCGTGACGGCGGCGAACTGACGCGCGACGAGATCCACGACCTGGTGTCCGGCGTCGTCGATGGCACGCTCGGCGATGCGCAGCTCGGCGCATTCCTGATGGCCGTGTGCTGCAACGGCATGGTCCCCGCCGAGACCGCCGCGCTGACGCTGGCGATGCGCGATTCGGGGCGCGTGCTGCAGCACGGCCACGTCGCGCGGCCGAAGATCGACAAGCACTCGACCGGCGGGGTAGGCGACAAGGTGTCGCTGCTGCTGGCGCCGCTGGTCGCCGCCGCGGGCATCGCGGTGCCGATGGTCAGTGGCCGGGGTCTCGGCCACACCGGCGGCACGATCGACAAGCTGGCCGCACTGCCGGGCTACCGCACCGACCTGTCGATCGAACGCTTCCAGCACGTGTTGGAGCAGTGCGGTTACGCGATGGCGGCGCCCAGCGCCGAGATCGCGCCGGCCGACCGCCGAATGTACGCGACGCGCGACATCAGCGGCACCGTCGAGAGCATCCCGCTGATCACCAGTTCGATCCTGTCGAAGAAGCTCGCCGAGGGCATCGACGGGCTCGTCATGGACGTCAAGTGCGGCCGCGCCGCGTTCATGGTGCAGGAACACGACGCGGTGGCGCTGATGGAGAGCCTGGTGGCGGTCGGCCGCGCGGCCGGCATCAAGATGGCAGCCCTGCTGACCGACATGGACCATCCGCTTGGCCACGCGCTCGGCAACTCGCTCGAAGTGGTCGAGGTGATCCAGGCGCTGGACGGGCCCTGCCCCGACGACCTGCGCGACGTGACGCTCGCGCTGGCGGTCGAGATGCTGCTGCTCGGGGGCGTCACGAACGACGCGGATTCGGCGCGGGCGCTGTTGCTGCGGCTGTGGCGCGATGGCGTCGTCAAGCAGGTGTTCCGTCACAACCTCGAACTGCAGGGCGGCGATCCGCGCGTGCTCGACGACCTGTCGCTGCTCGGTAGAGCGCCGCACGTGGTGCCGGTCGAAGCCGCGCGCAGCGGCTTCGTCTCCGACGTCGATCCTCTGGCGTTGGGCCACGTCGTCGTCGACCTCGGTGGTGGTCGGCGGCAGCCGAGCGATGCGATCGATCCACACGTCGGCATCGTCTTGAAGCACGGGCTCGGCGACGCGGTGCAGACCGGCGACGTGCTGGCGTTCGTGCATGCGCGCACGGCCGCGGCGGCGAAGACGGCGGCGGAACGGGTGGCGGCGGCGATGCCGGTCGGCGACGAGCGGCGGCGGCGCGGTGCGTTGGTCAAGCAGCGCATGGCGTGAGCGGCTGGCGGCTCACTTGCCGAGCAGACCCTGCGCACGCACGAACTCGACCAGCGCCTTGCCGACCGCACGCTGCCCGGCCCCGTGCCAGTGCGTGTCGGTCGTGTAGAAGCCGCTGCCGCCGCGCGCCGCGAGTTCCTCGAGCACCGGCGTCGCGGACCACCACGCGATGCCCTGCTTGGCGCAGAACGCGCGCAGCTGCGCTTCGACCGCGCCGCGATTCGCCAGCACCGCGGCCTGCAGCGCCGCAGGTTCGTTCGGCACCGCGAGCACGGTGAGGTTCGAGGCCGCGACGCAACGCGCCAGCACGGCGGCGTCGATCGTCACGTGGCCCAGGTGCACCTGCTCCTTGCTCGGCACGTAGACGACGACGAAGCGCGCATCCTGCGCTGCTGCTGCGGCGGCGGCCTGCTGCAGCACCTGCGTGGACAGCAGCCAGCCAGGGCCCTGCACCAGCGCGGCGGCGTCGATCGACGCGAGGCGCAGGTAGTCGGGATGGAACCAGGCCTGCCAGCTGCCCGTGGTGCTCGGGAACGGTGCTACCGGCTCCGGCAGCAACGCCTTCGTCGGCGGCTTGCCGAGCAGCGCGCCGAGCATGGCCGGCAGCAGCAGGCGCGGCGCGCGTTCGGCGGCGAACAGCTGGCCGAGCGTCGTGGTGCCCTGCGCCTGCCAGATCGCGTAGTAGGTGGCGTCGAGCACGTCGTTGCCGCCGAAGAAGAACCACAGCACCAGCTTCGGCCGCTGCGGCAGGCCGACGTTCTGCAGCATCCACCGTTCATGCAGCGGCCCGAGGCCGCTGATGCCGAGGTTGCAGACATGGGTGCTCAAGCCTTCGGCGAGCGTGCGCTGCAGGCCCGCGGGTTCCTGTTGCGAGCCGTAGACGAGGAACGAGTCGCCGACCAGCACCACGTCGGTCTGCGCGTGCCGTTCGGTGTTGGGCAGGCCGTCGCGGTCGGCCGGCAGCACCAGGTGTGGTGTGTGGGTGAGGTCGACGCTGGCGGCGCTGGCCGGCGCGATGCCGTAGTCGACGAGGTCGTGCGGCGGCGGGCCGGCGTACGGGTCGACCTGGTAGGGCAGCGGCACCGCGTCGAGCGGCGTGCGGTCGAAGATGCCGGGGTAGCGCAGTTCGATGCCGTGGTGGGGGTAGCGCTCGCGGAACCACGTCGGCAGCAGGCCGGGCAACGCGTGCAGCAGCAGTTCGGCCGTGCCGGTGGCGAGCAGCAAGCCGATGCCGAGCAACAGCACGCGCAGGCGCAGCGACGGGCGGCGAGGCGGCTTTGGCGACGGCATCCCGGGCACGCTACCAGAAGCGCTGCATGCCCGGCGGCGGCGTGTACGGCGCGTCCGGTTCGAAGTGGCGCCACAGCATCGCGGCGATGTCGCGCAGCAGCACGAAGCCTTCGTTGTCGTGGCCCCAGCTCTCGTCGACCTGGTTCTTCGTGATGACGCTGAACACGAACGTGCCGTGCGGGGCGTGCACCAGCACCACTTCGCTGCGCGAACGGTTGATCGCGCCCTGCTTGCTCAGCGTGTGCACGTGCGGTGGCAACACCGACAGCGCTTCGGCATCCCAGTAGATGCGCGCGAGGCACCGGCACAGCTCCTCGCTGACCGCTGGGCTGTGCAGCGTGCCGGCATCGGCGCGCACCAGCAGTTCACACAGTTCGCGCGGCGTCGTGACACCCCAGCCGAACTGCTTTTGCTCTGCTTCGCGGCCCGGCGTGCGCGAGTTGACGCGCGTCGTCGCGAAGCCCTGTGCTTGCAGCCAGTCGTTGATCGCGGTGCCGGTGCCGGCGAGTTCCTGGCACCACAGTGCGGCGGTGTTGTCGCTGGTGGTGATGCTCAGCATCGCGACCTTCGCCAGCTCCACCGTCTCGCCTTCGGCGAAGGCGCCCAGCAGGTCCTCGCCCTTGTAGAGCCGAGCCTTCGTGTAGGTCAGCTTCTGGTGGTAGTCGAGTTCGCCGCGGTCGACCTTCGCCAGCAAGGCGGCGAGGATCGGCGCCTTGATCAGGCTCGCGGTCGGGAACGGTTCGTCGGCCGCGATCGCGAGCCATTCCTTGGTGCCCAGATGCTGCACGTAGACCCCGACCTCACCGTGGAACGCCGCGACGCGTTCGGTCAGTTGTTGTGCGAGCCGGGCGGTGCGATCGCCACTCGCCGCGCAGGCGGCGAGCAGCAGCAGCAGTGCAGCGAAGAGGGGCCGCATGCTCAGCGACCGCGCGCCTTGCCCTTGCCCTTCTTGGCGCTCGCCTTGGCCACCGGCTTGGCCTTCGCCTTGCCCTTGGCGACCGGCTTGGCCTTGACCATCGGCTTGGCCTTGACCATCGGCTTGCCCTTCGCCGCCTTCGGCTGCAGCTTCGGCTTGCCCTTCGCCGCGAGCTTCTTCGGCGCCGGCTTGGCGGCCGCCTTCTTCACGGCGGGCTTCGCCTTCGCGGCGACCTTGGCCTTGGCGGCCGGCTTCTTGGCGACCTTCGCGGGCGCCTTCGCCGCGGGCTTCTTCGCGACCGGCTTGCTGGCGGGTTTGGCCTTGGCAGCAGGCTTGCTCGCCTTCGTCGCGACCTTGGTCGCCACCGCGGCGGCTTGCGGGCCGAGCAGCTTGCGCAGCACGGTTTGCAGGATGCCGCCGTTGCGGTAGTAGTCGACCTCGACCGGGGTGTCGATGCGGCACTGCACGTCGAACGTGACGACGCGGCCCGTCTGCGGGTGCTGCGCCGTGACCTGCAGGCGCTGGCGCGGCTGCACGCCGTCGTCGATCGCCACCGAGAACTCCTCCTGGCCGGTCAGGCCGAGCGTGTCGCGCGTCTGGCCGGGCAGGTACTCGAGCGGCAGCACGCCCATGCCCACCAGGTTGCTGCGGTGGATGCGTTCGTAGCTCTCGGCGAGCACGAACTTGACGCCGAGCAGGAACGTGCCCTTCGCCGCCCAGTCGCGCGAGCTGCCGGTGCCGTACTCCTTGCCGGCGAGCACGCACAGCGCCGTGCCGGCCTCCTGGTAGCGCATCGACGCGTCGTAGATCGACATCTCCTCGCCGCTCGGCTGGTGGCGCGTCAGGCCGCCTTCCTGCTGCACCAGGAAGTTGCGCAGGCGGATGTTGGCGAACGTGCCGCGCGTCATCACGCGGTCGTTGCCGCGGCGCGCGCCGTACTGGTTGAAGTCGGCGGGTTGCACGCCGTTCTCGATCAGGTAGCGGCCGGCGGGGCTGTCCTTCTTGATGTTGCCGGCCGGCGAGATGTGGTCGGTCGTCACCGAGTCGCCGAGCACCGCCAGCGCCTTCGCGCCGGTGATCTTTCCGATGGTGCCGACGGTGCGTGTCATCGTCGTGAAGAACGGCGGCTCCTGCACGTACGTGCTCTTCGCATCGAAGCGGAACAGGTCGGTCTTCTTCGCGGTGATCTTGCGCCACGGCGGCGGGCCCTGGTCGACCACGCTGTACTGCTCGACGAACGCTTCGGGCGACATGCTCGCGGCGATCGCGTCGGCGATCTCCTGCTGCGTTGGCCACAGGTCGCGCAGGAACACCAACTGGCCGTCCTTGTCGACGCCGAGCGGTTCCTTGTCGAGGTCGATGTCGACGGTGCCGGCGAGCGCGTAGGCGACCACCAGCGGCGGTGACGCGAGGTAGTTGGCCTTCACGTCCGGATTGACGCGGCCCTCGAAGTTGCGGTTGCCGCTCAGCACCGCCGACGCGACGAGGTTGCCGTCCTTGATCGCCTGCGAGATCGGCGCCGGCAGCGGGCCGCTGTTGCCGATGCACGTCGTGCAGCCGTAGCCGACGACGTTGAAGCCGATCTGCTCGAGGGCCGGCAGCACGCCGGCCTTGTGCAGGTAGTCGGTGACGACGCGCGAACCGGGCGCCAGCGACGTCTTGACCCACGGCTTGCGCGAGAGGCCGCGCGCGGCGGCCTTCTTCGCCAGCAGGCCAGCACCGAGCATCACCGACGGGTTGCTGGTGTTGGTGCACGACGTGATCGCCGCGATCACCACGGCGCCGTGGCCGATGGTGGCCCGGCTGTCGTCGGCGACGCTCGCCTTCGCCAGCAGCTGGTCGCCGAACAGGCCGAAACCCCGTTCCTTGACGTCCTTGCTGAGGCTCATGCGGAACTCCTTCTGCATCGCCGACAGCGCGACGCGATCCTGCGGGCGCTTCGGGCCAGCGAGGCTCGGCACCACGGTCGCGAGGTCCAGCGACAGCGTGCTGCTGAACGTCGGCACCGGCGCGTCGGCGGTCCAGAACAGGCCCTGCGCCTTGCAGTAGGCCTCGACCAACGCGACCTGCTCCGCACTGCGGCCAGTGCGTTCGAGGAAGCGCACGGTCTCCTGGTCGACGGGGAAGAAGCCCATCGTCGCCCCATACTCGGGCGCCATGTTGGCGATCGTCGCGCGGTCGGCGAGCGACATCGATGCGACGCCGGTGCCGTAGAACTCGACGAACTTGTTCACGACGCCGTGCTTGCGCAGCAGCTGCGTGACGGTCAGCACGAGGTCGGTGGCGGTGGCACCTTCCGGCAGCGTGCCCTTCAGCTCCATGCCGACGACTTCGGGCAGCAGCATGTAGGTGGGCTGGCCGAGCATCACCGCTTCGGCCTCGATGCCGCCGACGCCCCAGCCGAGCACGCCGAGGCCGTTGATCATCGTCGTGTGCGAGTCGGTGCCGACGACGGTGTCGGGGAACGCGACCGTGTCCTTGCCGTCCTGCTTCGTCAGCACGCCGCTCGCCAGGTACTCGAGGTTGACCTGGTGCACGATGCCCATGCCCGGCGGCACGACGCGGAAGTTCGTCAGCGACTGCTGGCCCCACTTCAGGAACTCGTAGCGCTCCTGGTTGCGTTCAAACTCGAGCTTCAGGTTGTCCTGTTCCGAGCTCGCGCTGGCGAAGCTGTCGACCTGCACGCTGTGGTCGATGACGAGATCGCACGGCACCAGCGGGTTGATCTTCTTGGCGTCACCGCCGAGCCGCTGCATCGCCGCGCGCATCGCCGCGAGGTCGACGACGCACGGCACGCCGGTGAAGTCCTGCAGCACGACGCGGCCCGGCAGGAACGGGATCTCGACCTGGCCGGCGGTGGCGGGGCCCCACGCGGCGATGTTCTGCACGTCCTTGGTCGACACGACGTACTCGTCGTGGTTGCGCAGCGCCTGCTCGAGCAGCACGCGGATCGAGTACGGCAGGCGCGACATGGTGCCGAGCCCGGCCTGCTCCAATGCCGGCAGTGCGAAGTAGGTGAAGGTGCGCTTGCCGACCTTCAGTTGGGAACGAGACGAGAACGGATTCCGGACGGCCATTGTGGGGTGTGGCCTCGGGCAGCTGACCGGCCGCGCGCGAGGGGCAAGCGTTCTATCCGTTCGCGGGGGCTGGGCAAATGCGCGATGTCCGCAGGGAAGTGCTGTGCCGCTATCTTTGCCGCAATGGCGACGCGTCGAATCGGGATCGCGGCGGTGCTGCTCGTGGCCTTCGGGCTGCTGGGCTGGTGGGGGCTCGGGGATGGGCTGCTCGGCGGTGATGCAGGTAGCACTGCGCCGGCAGCCACGACGGCGCAGGGGGCGCCCGCGGTCGGTCCGGCGGTGGAGACGCCGGGCGAAGCCGGGGTCGTGCGGGAGCTCGCCGGGTCGGTGGTCGGGGCGAGTGCCAGCGGGGCGTGGGCCGAGGTGCGCGACGCGCACCAGCAGCCGGTGGCTGGCATTCCGGTGTGCGCTTGGATCGTGTGGGAGAGGGAGCCGGGTGGAGCGCCGGCACGCCGACATGCCCTGGCGCGAAGCGACGGGCGTGGGCGTGTGGATCTGGCTCGATTGCAGGACGTCGTGCCACACATCGCATCGCGCGGCGACGTGCGACCTGCGGTGCTCGGCCTCGACCTGCCGGGCTTCCAGGGCAGCGTGCCGATCGACGCGGCTCGGCCGCCGCACGAGCCTGTCGTTCTGTACCTGCCAGCGACGGGCGCCATCGACGTCATCGCGTTGGATGCGATCGGTCGGCCGCGTGCCGAGCTAGGGGTTGGGCTCGGTGGTGATCCGCGGGTCGAAGGAGAGGCTGCCTTCGGCGCGCGGACCGACGCGCAAGGCCGGGCCACCTTCGCGCACGTTGCCCTTGGCAAGCGCTGGCGCATCGGTACGGGCGGCTGGCCCGAGTGGCAGGTCTTCGAGGGGCCGGTGGCCGCCAACGAACGGGTCTCGGTGCGCTTGCAACCACCGCCGGGGCCCGTGCTGCGCGGGCGGCTGCTGCGCGATCAGGTTCCGGTCGCCAGCACCGACGTGCGCGTCGAAGTCGATGGGCAGTCGGCCTGGTGGGAGAAGGAGAGCACGGATGCGGAAGGCCGGTTCCGGATGCCGCTGAACCCCGAACTGCTCGGGCGCGCCTGCGAGCGCATCGAGGTGCTGGTGCTTCGCACGCAGGAGGAGGGGGCGAGCGAACGCGCCCGCTGGCGGGGCTCGCACACGTGGAGCGTGGCCGAGTTCGACATCGGCGATGTGCAGCTCGCGGCACTGCCACTGCTGGTCGCGGGACGGCTGGTCGGCGCCGATGGCGGTGCTCCGCCGGAGTCGGCGCGCATCCAGATACAGGTCGCTTCGGCGCAGGGGGGCGACCCGTGGCAGTGGTTTCGTGCCAGTGGCGGCGCGCAACTGCCGACCGGCGAGTTCCGGATGCTGGGGGAGGCGCCATCGCACCCGTTGCGCCTCGTCGTGTACGGCCGCGGGTTCGTGCCGGTGGCGCCGCGACCCTTCGTTGCTGGCGAACGGGATGTGCGCATCGAACTGCAGCGTGGTGGCAGTGTCGTCGCGAAGGTGACGGTGCTGTCGCCCATCCAGGCGCAAGCGCTCGAGAGCGTGCTGGTGCCGCAGGTGCCGTCGGCGCTCTACACGCCGACCGTGCCGTTCGATCCGTCCTTCGACCCGCGCGTCCCGGGGCAGCGTCAGTTCGTCAGCGATGGCCCGCTGCAGAGTCGCTGGGTCTGGCCGGAGGTCGCCCCGGGCCGCTATCGGCTCGAGGTGCACTCGCGCGGCCTGCACCGACCCGTGGCCACCGTCGACGACATCGTGGTCGTCGAGGGCGAGCGCAACGAGTCGCCGCGGCTGCAGCTCGACCTGAGCGGCCTGCCGGTCGTCGAACTGCGTGTGCCGCAGGCGGCGAACTCGCCGGCGGACGCGGCATGTGGTGTCGTGGCCGTGCTCGAAGGCGACACGGTCGGACCACGCTTCGTACAACTCGATGGCCCGCTCGCGTGGTTCGTGGCGGCGACGCCGATCGATCTGCGTGTGCGCGTGCCCGGCTGCCGCGATCGCATCGTGCGCGGCGCCGTCGGTGTGCAGCAGGTCGACCTCGAGCCCGGCATCCCGATGGCGCTGCAGATCGAAGGCGCGCCAACCGGTGTCGAAATCGAGTGGAGCGTGACGCCACTCGACGATCCGCTCGCGCTGCCGCGTGCGACCATCTACTCGCCCGCGGCTGGCGGCAGCTTGGGCACGCCGTTCTATCTGGCACCGCAGCTGCGCGGTGACGCGCGGGGCAGCAGCGTGGTGTTCGCGCTGCCGATCCCCGGCCGCTATCGCGTCGCCGCCAAGGAACGCGGCCAGTCGCGCACGTTCGCCTGCGAGCCAGCGACGATCGACGTGCCGAGCGCGGGCGGCACGTTCGCGATCCACGTTCGCTGACTCAGTCGACGAACACCGCGGCGAGCGAAGTCGCGTCGAGCACGCGGTCGGTCCAGCGTTCGAGGTCGGCAAGGCCGGCCGCGCGCACGCGTTCCTGCAGATGGTTCGGCAGTTCGCCGAATCGCCGCTGCAACAGCCGCAGAAGGGAATGGGCAGCCCACGTTTGGCCCTCAACTCGCCCCTGACGAATTCCCTCCTCGCGGCCGAGGTTGCGACTCTCCATGCGAATGCGCTGTCCGGTGGTCATACGTTGGTTCTCCGGTTGGTCGAGATGCTTGCCGTAGGCCATGCGGATCTGCTCCTCGCTGAGGTCGCTGGTCTCGACAAGATGCCAGCCGATCGCGTCGAGGGCCTCGCCACCGTCGGGTGGGCCGGGCTGCGCTTCGACCTCGCGCAGCAGCGGCGCCCAACGATCGAGGGCGGCGAGCACGCGGGCTCGCGCCCGATCAGCCCAGTTCGAACTGCCGCTTCGCGTCGACCTCGTCGCGGTTGATCGCGACGACCGCCTCGTCGAGGCGCGCGCCGAGTTGCTCCTTCTTGCCGACCGCCATGCGCACCTGCCGCATCATCTGGATCGCCATGCGCAGCGTGCGTACGAC
>CAMAUH010000009.1 GCA_945861365.1 Candidatus Kuenenia stuttgartensis | reverse complement strand
CTCGTGCAGCGCCTCCTCGAGCAACGCCACCAGCTGGTCGTGCATCTCCCCCTTGGTCGGGGCCGCCTCCACCATCGGCGCCGCTGCTTGCACGACGAGCCGCAGCGCCGTCCGGCAGCGGTCGGCGGCGTCGCGCGCCGACCGTTCCGCGGCCGCGATCGCCACGGTGGTCGCCATCGACTGCCGCCACGCGAGGAACAGCGACGACACCAGGGCGATGGCCCCACACGCCACCGCGGCGCCCAGCAGCGCCAGGCGCCGGTGCCGCACCACGAACGTGCGCAGCAGCTGTCGCGCGGTCGGCCTCGCCGCGGCGATCGGCTGCTGCCGCAGCAACCGGCGCACGTCCGCCAACAGGGCGGTGACCGACGGGTAGCGATCGGCGGCGACGAACGCGAGGGCGGTGTCGACGACGGTGGCGACGTCTTCGCGCACGCCGCTGCAGACCCGCGCCAACGAGCGCGCCGGCGCACTGGCAACCACCACCAACGCCTCCTGGTCCCGCAGGCCATCGAGGCGATGCGGCGTCTGCCGCGACAGGGCTTCGAACAGCAGCGCGCCGAGCGCATAGACATCGCTGCGCGCATCGAGCGGCCGCGCCGATGCCTGTTCCGGGCTCATCGCCGACAGCGTGCCGAGCACCTCGCCCGCGCGGGTCATGCGCGCGCCGCCGGCATCGACCAGCAGCGCCACACCGAAGTCGAGCACGTGCGGCATGCCGGCGGCGTCGACCAGCACGTTCGCCGACTTGATGTCGCGATGCAGGATGCCGCGGCCGTGCGCGTACTCGATCGCTTCACACACGCGCTGGAACGCGACCAGCACCGTCGCCAACGGCTGGCCGGCCATCGCCTCGACGAACGGCCTTCCGGCGACCAGCTCGTAGGCGATGAACGGCGTCGCGATGCCGACGTGCGCTTCGACACCACTGTCGAGCACGCGCACGATGCAGGGGTGCTGCAGCTGCGCCGTCACCTGCGATTCGCGGCGGAAGCGCTCCACCTGTTCGTGGCTGGCCCAGGCGACCCGCAGCACCTTGACCGCCGCCTCGCTGCCGTCGCGCCGATCGCGGGCGCGGAACACGCTGCCCGACGAACCCTCGCCGAGCAGCTCGCCGAGTTCGTAGGCGCCGACGCGCTGCGCCAAGCGCACCGCCGACGCCCCGGGCAGGTCGTTGCCGGCGCGATGCCAGCGGTCCAACGCCACCGTGCAGCGCTCGGCCATGGCCGGCACCTTGCTGCGCAACAGCATCCACACCGCCGCCAGTTCCGACGGCACCGCCGGCATCGGCTCCGTGCCGGCCGCCAGCTGTTCCGCCAGTTGCAGCGCGCCGTGCACCAACTCGTCGAGCGCGCCGATGGGCCGCGCGCCGGCTACCGCGAGGCCCTGCAGCCAGACGTCCGCATCCGCGTGCTCGAGGCGCGCCACCAGCTGCACCAGCGGATCCCGATCGCCATCGCGTGGCACCGCCTGCAGATGCTGGGTCGGCGCATCAGGGAAGGAGGCCGGGCGATTCGACGGAGACGACGACCGCTGCATGCGAGACGAGCCCGAACGAGGACGGCAACGAACCGGAAGGGCGGACCATCATCCGGCCGCCGCAGGCCGTCAACTCCCGTCCTCGCCGACCGCACGCGGAAGTTGCGCCGTTCGCACCGCCCGCGCACGCTGGGCACGGCCCCGTTCCCGATGCCCTACGACCCCGCACGCCACGGCCCGCGCCGCCTCGTCGGCCCGGGCTTCCATGCGCAGGTGCACGACCTCGTGCGCTCGCTGCCACCGGGCTGCGTCGTCACCTATGGCGACGTCGGGGCTTCGCTGGGCAGCAAGAACGTCGCGCGGCACGTCGGCTACGCGATGGCGGCAGTGCCGGCCGGCAGTGATGTGCCATGGTGGCGCGTGGTCGCCGCGAACGGTCGCGTCGCGCGCGCCGGCACCGCGATGGCGCGCGAGCAGCAGCGCCGTTTGCGCACCGAAGGCATCGCGACGAAGAACGGCCGCGTCGTCGACTTCCTGCGGCATCGCTTCCCGCTCGCGGCACCCTGACCGCGCACGAGCCCGAACGTCAGGCGAGCACCGGCAACAGGCGCTGGCGCAGTTGCCGGGCGGCAGTGGCCCCATCGACCGCCCCACCATCGGCCCCGAGTTGCGTCGCCAGCTGCGGCACCTCCCGGAACATGCTGCCGCCGACCATCACGTAGCACCGCGCCAGCGCCGGGTCGGTGCGGATGGCCTCGATCGCGCGTTGCGCATGGCGCAGGTGCCGCGCCGTCGTGCAGGTCAGCGCCACGGCAGCAGGCGCCAACGCGACCAACCGCGGCACGATCGCCGCGGGCACCGCCGACGCTCCGACGCAGCGCGTGCGCAGCCCTGCCCCATGCAGGTGCAGCGTGAGGCAGCTCTGCCCGAGCCCATGTTCGTCCTCGGCAGCCCGCACCAACGCGACGCACGGCGCCTCGGCCGGCGGCACCGGCTGCCGCGCCAGCAGGTCGTCGACGAGCCGCTGCACATGGTGCGTCACCAGATGCTCCTGCGGCGGCTTCAGCACGCCGTTCTGCCACATGCGCCCGACCTCGCACTGCGCCGGCTCGAGCACGAGGGCCAGCGCCTGGCTGGCATCGAGGCCGTCGGTGGCCGCCGCGACGGCGATGCGATCGCCGCGCAGGGCTCCGGCGAGGAACACGGCCCCGCGCGTGCCCGGCGCCAGCAGCGGATCCTGGCCGAGCGGCGCGCGCTCGCTGGCGAAGCGCAGGTAGACGGCGGCGTTCGCCAACAGCCGGCGCAGCGGCGCCAACGCCGCGGCATCCAGCTCCGCCGCTGCCAAGGCGAGCAGTGCCTCGGGCATCTGCTCGGCAACCGCCGGGCTGACGCCGAACGCACACAGGCGCACCTTCCACCACGCCAGCGCCCGATCCACCGTGCCGGAGCTGCCGAACTCGACCGCGGCGGCGATGTTCTCGAGCACGAAGTGCAGGTCGTTCGCGAGTTCAGCTTGGGCCGGGCCCGGACCGAACTGCTGGACCAGCTGCTGGGCGAACGGCGAGGCCAGTTCGAACAAACGGTCCGCGGCGCGCAGAGCGTGCTCCATGCTCCCGGGCATCGACCACGGCGACGCGGGTGCCGGATGAGGGAAAACCCTGCGGCTCGCGCGGCGGTTGGTGGCGCAACCCGCTGCTGGCAAGCTGTCGACTCGCTGCCCGAACCAACGCCCAGCCAACATCTTGGGATACCTAACGTCGAGAACGTTAGCTTTCCTAACGTCGTGGACGTTAGCCCGCCGCGCCGGCTCGCCATGGCACCCGTGGCCACGAGGAATCCCCTTCGTCGCATCCGGAGCCCCTCCGCGCCGAAGGCCGCAACCAACCAGTAGCGAGACCGGAAGCCGCCTCCTACCTTGGCCCGACTCCGCAGCCCGAAACCAAGCACCACCGCACGCATGAAGTCCGCCAGCAAGCCCGACTTCCCCCTCATCGAACGCATCACGCGCCGCGCCTTCGCCCACATGGTGGCGATGATCCACGTCGCCAACAACCGCGACGACGCCGACAAGACCGACCCCAAGGTCGGCGGCCACCCCGCGGCGTGTGCGTCGAGCCTCGACTTCATGGCGGCGCTGCACCTCGTCGTGCGCGAGCCGAACGACTTCATCTGCTGCAAGCCGCACGCGTCGCCGATCGACCATGCGCTGCACCACGCGATGGGCCTGTTCCGCCATCCGGACGGCACCTGGTTCGGCGAGGACGAAGCCGAAGCGGTGATGCATCGCCTGCGCAGCTTCAGCCACGACAAGAAGCCGGTGTTCCAGAGCTACCACGCGGAGGCCGACCCGGATTCGTGGCGCTTCCTGCCGTCGGGCTCGGTCGGCATCCCGCCGGTCGTCGCGGCCTACCTGGCGCTCGCCTACCGCTACGCGCAGCAGCACGGCTGGGACGTCGACCAACCGCACTTCTGGTGCATGATGGGCGACAGCGAGTTCCGCGAAGGTTCGCTGCTCGAGGTGCTGCCGGAGGTCGCCGAACGCGAACTCGGCAACGTCACCTGGATCGTCGACTACAATCGCCAGAACCTCGACGGCACGCGCATCCCGAACAACCGGGGCCTGAAGGGCACCGACGCCGACCGCATCGAAGGCACCGCCCTCGCCAACGGCTGGGAAGTGATCCAGCTGCGCCACGGCACCTTCCGCGAGCAGGTGTTCGCCAAGAAGGGCGGCGACGCGCTGCGCAAGGTCTTCGAGAAGGGCTTCACCGACTACCACTACCAGGCGCTGGTGTGGAAGCGCGACGCCAAGCTGATGCGCGCCGCGGTGATCGCCGAGGACAAGAACTGCAAGGCGCTGGTCGAGTCGCTCAGCGACGCCGACATGGTCAAGCTGTTCTTCGACACCGGCGGCCACGACCACGCGGCGATCGTCAAGGCGTTCGAGCAGAGCAAGCAGGACAAGCGCCGGCCGACGCTGATCATCGCGCACACGATCAAGGGCCGCGGCCTGCAGTGCGTCGCCGCCAACGGCAACCACTCGGCGATGCCCGAGGAGAGCGAGGTCGCCGAGATCCTCAAGGGCCAGGGCCTGACGCTGGAGCGCCCGTTCGGGCGCTTCGCGGCCACCAGCGAAGAAGGCAAGTTCCTGACCCAGCGCGGCCTCGCGTTGCGTCTCGGCATCGAAGCGCTGGAAGCGCAGGCCGGCGCCAACCGCCAGAAGGTCGCCGCCCAGATCGAGGCGCAGGGCGGCATGCCGGAGTCGCTCGACATCAACCTGAAGCTGTCGCCGACCACGCACACGCAATGGATGTGGGGCCAGCTGGCCGCCAAGCTCGTGCGCATCGGCGTGTTCGACGAGCTGCAGAAGGCCGGCAAGGAAGCGAAGGCCGGCAAGGCGCTGACCGCCGACGAAGCGAAGTGGAACCCGCTCGCCGACCTGATGATGACGATGGCGCCGGACGTCGGCACGTCGACCAACATCAACCCGGCGATGGACGAGAAGATCTTCGGGCCCAAGCACGACGAGAACTGGGAGAGCAAGCTCGACCTGCACGAGCGCCTGCGCCCCGAGCTGTCGCCGACCGACGAGGCGTGGACGCGGCACATCCGCTTCGAGATCGCCGAGGCCAACTGCATGACCGCGCTCGGCAGCTTCGGCAAGATGGACCACGTCGCAGGGATCCCGTTCCTGCCGATGATGACGGTCTACGACTTCTTCATCAAACGCGCCCTCGACCAGCTGTACTACAACCTCTACTGGGGCAGCTCGTTCGTGCTGGTCGGCACGCCGAGCGGCATCACGCTGGCGCCGGAGGGCGCGCAGCACAGCTGGAAGAGCGACATCCAGATCCCCAACCTGATCAATTGGGAACCGGCGTTCGCGATCGAGATGGAGTGGATCCTGTGCGACGCGATCCGCCGCCACTTCGCGCATGACAACAAGGGCCGCAGCGGCGTGTTGGTGCGTGCGGTCACGCGCGCGCTGCACCAGAACCAGCTGCTCGAGTGGCTGAAGAAGCAGGCGAAGTGGAAGCGCGAGCTGCCGGCCGGCGCCGAACTCGGCCTGACCGCGCAGGACGGCGGCCTGCACGAAGCCGAAGTGCCGCACGCATCCGACAGCGAGATCCTCGCCGCGCTGAAGCACGACGTGCTGGCCGGCGGCTACCGGCTGATCGACTGGCGCGGCTACCGCGGCTACCAGCCCGGTGAGAACGTCGTCGAGCTGTTCGTGATGGGCGCTCTGGTGCCCGAGACGATCGAAGCGAGCAAGCTGCTGCTCGACCGCGGCATCTACGCCAACGTCACTGTCGTGACGTCGCCGGACCTGCTGTGCGGCGAACTGGCGCGCAAGACCGACTTCGCGCACCTGACGCAGACGCTGGGCGTCTCCGGCCGCCTGCACCTGCGTCCCGCCGGCAAGGCCGCGGGCCCGCTCGGTGCCGCCGACGTCATCGACCTGGCCGGCCGCCGCGTGCCGATCGTGTCGGTGCACGACGGCGAGATCGGGCTGCTCGACAACCTGGGTTCGGTCATCGGCGTGCCGCAGCTGGCCAAGGCGGTCGTCAAGTTCAGCAAGTCGGGCACGCCGGCGCACATCTACCGCTACCACGGCCTGCACGGCGAAGGCATCGCCGAGGCGTGCGGCCAGGCGCTGGCGCAGATGGCGACCGAGACGGTGCAGCTGCATCCCGAGGCGCTGGCGCTGCTGCGCGGCCAAGCCGAGGCCCCGCGCGGCGATTGGCGCGAGCTGTGGCCGAATCCTGTGTAGTTCGCCGCTGATGTCGTAGAGGGCGAGAGAGGTCCAACGATGTCCGCCTACCCACCGTTCGCTCCCCGCCGCCAGAACCCGCTGCCGTCGCTGTTCGCCGGCGCGGCGTTCGCCGTGGCGATCTTCCTCTTGCTCGATCGCTCGGGGACGTTCACCGGGGCGCCGAACGCCGAGCCGCGGCTGGTGACCCCGCGCGGCGACCTGATGGAGCTCGAGAAGACCATGACGACGGTCTTCGAGACCAATGCGCCATCGGTCGTGCACCTGACGACCGAAGTGCGCGCCCGCACGCGCTTCGGTGTGCAGCGCTACCAGGAAGGCACCGGCACCGGCTTCCTGTGGGACGACACCGGCACGGTGGTCACCAACTTCCACGTCGTGCAGAGCGTCGTGCAGGCCGGCCGCACGCTGAAGGTCGCGATCGGCGACGACCTGTTCGACGGTGTCGTGGTCGGCGCGGACCAGGAACACGACATCGCCGTGGTGCGCATCGCAGCACCGCCGCGCGGCCTGCGGCCGATCCCGATCGGCGCGTCCGCCGACCTCAGGGTCGGCCAGTTCGTGCTGGCGATCGGCAACCCGTATGGCTTCGACCGCTCGCTGAGCACCGGCACGATCTCGGCGCTGAACCGCAGCATCACCACCGAGAACGCGAAGATGGCGGGGCTGATCCAGACCGACGCGGCGATCAACCCCGGCAACTCGGGCGGCCCGCTGCTCGACTCCGCGGGGCGACTGATCGGCATGAACACGGCGATCTACTCGCCGAGCGGCACGTCGGCGGGCATCGGCTTCGCGGTGCCGGTCGACACGATCAACGACGTGGTGCCGGCCCTGCTGGACGGCAAGTCGGCGCAGCGGCACCTGGGTGTCATCCCCTACTCGGACGGGGTTCGCTTGCCGCCGAGCACCGGCTACTCGGTCGGCGTGCCGATCGTCGGCGTGGAGAGCGGGGCCGGGGCCGAAGCGGCAGGCATCCAACCGTTCCGCTTGGACGGGGAGACCGTGCTCGAGTGGGGCGACACGATCGCCGCGATCGATGGCCGGCCCGTGCGTTCCCCGACGGAGCTGTCGCGGCTGCTGCGGGGGCGCAAGCGTGGCGAACTGGTGAAGGTCACCCTGGTGCGCGGCGAGCCGGAGCGGGGCGCCGTGGTCGAAGTGTCCGTCGCGCTGAAGTGAGTCCTGCTAGAACGCGCCCACGGTCAGCGCCAACGCGTTCGAACTGGTGATGCGGCTCGATGCAGCCTCCACGGGCAGACCTTGGCTGCGCAGGTTGAGCACGGGCTTGCCCGCGGCATCGAACGTCGTGAGCTTCACGCCCTCGGCGAACGCGATCTCGACGTGCTTCCAACCCTGCGGATCCCAGCAGGTGTAGATCCCGTTCTCGAAGGCGCCGGACTTCGGGGCGGCCTTGCTGACTTCGCCGGGGCCCTTGGCGTAGCGGTGGGTGCCGGTCCCCCAGAAGGAGTACCGCCGCATGGTGCCATCGCCGGCATCGATCTCGATGCGGATGCAGTCGCGGCACGGCGGCTCCTGGGCCGTGAGCGGGGCAGGCAGCCCGACCAGGGTGAGCAGCAAGCCAAGGAGCACCAGCGTGCGCGAGCTTCGCATTGGTGGAGACCATAGCAAGGGCTGCGGGGCCTTGGTGGCCGAGCAACCGGCGGCTGGGGATGCGGATTCTCTGCGAATCCAAGACGGTCGGCAGCGCTGGATCGCGTGTCCCTGGGCAGCAACCAACGCCTCCCAGAACCATGACCCGATTCCTCCTCGTCGCCTCCTCCCTGCTGGCCACTGTCGTTGCGCAGCGCACCGTGATCGTGGACGCCAGCAACGGCCCTGGCACCAACCACACGACCCTGACCGCGGCGCTCAACGACCTGCAAGCGAACGACCTGATCGTGTTGCGCGCCGGCACCTACACCGGCTCGACCAAGAGCACGCAGCACTCGTTCAGCATCCACGGCGAAGGCAACCCGCTGGTGGTGCCGGTGCTGAACTCGCTGCAGACGATGGCCTTCACGTTCTGGGGCGGCGCTGCGCAGCGCGTCAACCTGAGCGGCGTGCGGTTTCAGAGCGATGCCACCGGCCAGTGGGCCCTCAGCGTCGGGACGTTCCAGAACTCCTGGCCGGCGCCGACCGTGCACCTCGAGAACTGCGAAGTGATGTCGGTGTCGCCGCAGGCCGACCGCGTCGGCTTGCTGGCGCAGGCGGTCGGCCTGACGGTGCAGAGTTGCGACCTGAGTACCACGCAGGTGATCGACTGCGTCGCGTCGTTCGAGACGACCTGGATCACTGGGCATGACCTGTCGGTCTACAGCCTCTCCACCCAGCGCGCGCAGACCGCACTCGACGTGCTGCGCTCGGAGGTGTGGCTGATCGACTGCACCCTGACGGCGGGTTCGAGCCTCGGCGCCTACGCCGAGCCGGCGGCGTGTGTCGGCTTCAGCGACAACTCGGTCACCAAGGCGTCCCGCGTTCACGTCTGCTTCAACTCGACGCTCACCGCCGACGCGGCGCCGCATCCACTGTGGCCGGTGCCCGCCGTGTTCCAGGACTACGCGTCGTTCTGGCCGGTCGACCCGACCGTCGAGTACGAGGCGAGCGTGGTGCTGACTCCGAGCCCGACCGGCCCGGTGTTCGGCCCCGGGGTCGTGCCGGTCCTGCGCACGATCACTCACCAGGCCTCCATCGATGCGCCGCTCGGCGGCAACTACGCGACGTTCGTGCGCAGCGGCATCGGCGACATCGTGCTCGCCTACGCCAGCATGTCGTCGTTCGCGCAGCAACTGGGCACGTGGGAGCTGTTCATGGACCTGG
Organism: Candidatus Kuenenia stuttgartensis; assembly: GCA_945861365.1. Classification (GTDB taxonomy): domain Bacteria; phylum Planctomycetota; class UBA1135; order UBA1135; family UBA2386; genus UBA2386. Next base: position 14,344 of record CAMAUH010000009.1, on the reverse strand, counting down.
CGTCGGCAGTGCCGATCGGTGTCGGCGTGCTGACCACGAGCCCGGTGCAGATGTTCCAGGTGCCGATCCCGAACCTGCTGAGTCTCGTTGGCAGTGTCATCGAGATCACGGGGGCAGCGCTGACCCCGACCGGCGTGCTCGAGGTCACCAACCCGTCGGCCGGGATCATCCGCTGATCGACGCGGATCGCCGGTCGCCTTCCGGCTGGACTGCTATGTTGCCGCGATGCGCTCGCTCGCCCTGCTGCTCGGTCTGCTCTGCGCACCAGCACTCGCCCAGAACCCGCCGACCGCCGCCGCGGTGACCGAGCCCGGCCGCACGCTGCAACGCCCGCTCGACATCGTGCTCGGCGGTGGCGAGAAGGACAGCGAGCGCACCGTCATCGTCGTCGTCGATCCGTCCGCGGGCCTCGTGTCGGCCGGGTTCGCCGACGCGTTCGCGGCGATGCTGGCGAGCAACAAGCGGCAGTTGGCGCGCACCCGGCTCGGGCTCGGCGTGATCGGCCAGAAGGGCTGCATCGTCGTGCCGCCGACCACCGAGCACCCGACCGTGCTCATGGCCCTGCGCACGGCGTTGCAGCAGCCGGCGGCGGATTTCCAGAACGTCTATGCCGACCTGCGCACCGCGGCGGGCGCCTTCCCGAGCGGCGGGGCCGAACGCGTGCTACTGCTGGTGTCGCTGGAGAACGGCGATGTCGAGGACGACGTCGAACAGACCGCGACCGTGCTGCACAAGGCGAAGGTGCGCGTCGACGTGCTGACGTCGGAGGCCACCCTCGCCGACAGCTACTGGGCGGCGCGGCCGTGGGAGGACAAGCCGCGCGGCACCACGTTGACCGGTGCCGATGGTGCGGTGATCGACCTGCCCTGGGGCTGGTTGTTCCAGTTCGCCTCCGCCAACGAGATCACCCCCGCCGGCTTCGCGACCTGGGGCCTGTCGCGCATGGCCGCCGCCACCGGGGGCCGCGTCTACCTGCACGCGACCGCGGCGCAGACCCAGCACCAGTGCGCGATCAACGCCCGCTGCCTGTTCTGCGAAGGCGACCATCTGCCGCCCGACGACCGCTGGTCCGATCCGCTGGTCGACCAGCTCGGCCCGCTCGCCACTTCGCGCAGCGACACCTTCACTCGCCTCGGTGCGGACCCGTTCTTCCGCGCCACCGTCGAAGCGTGGCGCGGCGCTTCGGAGGCGGGCCTCGTCAGCAGTGCACCGGGCGTGCGCATCACCACCAGCAGCGCCGAGCCCGAACGCCTGCGCCCGGCCCGCGATCTCGACCTGACCGACACCGCCAGCTTCGAGCGCCACGCCAAACGCGCCGAGGAGGCCGCAGCGAAGGCCCAGCAGCTCGGCGAGCAGCTGCAGCAGAAACTCGACCGCATCGAAGCCGGCAAGGGCATGGCGCGCAGCGAAGCCGCGGCGCGCTACACGCGCGTGCTGCTGCAGCTGACGCGCGTCAACCTGCTGACCTTCGCCGCCTGGTGCCGCGACGTCGCTCCCGGCCTGTTCGGCAAGGATGCGAACGTGCCGGTGCTACCCGAAGTGCCGAGCCTCGATGGCGAGCAGCGGCCGGTCGGCATCGGCTTCTCGAACTTCTGCCTGTGCCACGGCGTGCGCCCCTTCTTCGCGGTCGAGCTGCCCGGCAAGGCCGCCCTGCGCCCCGAACTCGAAGCCCTCGACGCGCTCTACACGGCGTTCCAGACCCGCTACGGCAAGAGCCAGTTCGGCTACGCGCTGCGACGGAACGGCATCGCGCAGTTCTGGCCGACCTTCCCCGGCATCAACCAGAAGCCGCCGCGGCATCGCCCGAAGACGCCGCACGACAACGGCGGCCCGATCACGCCGAAGCGCCCGCCGCGCGAGGGCGGCACCGGCAGCAGCGGCGGCACGTCGGGCCCGACCACCGGCGGAGGCGGCCGATGAACGCCGGCGCATGCCGAAGCACCGGCGCTGCGCTCGCGCTGCTGGCGGCCAGCCTGACGGCGCAGCAGGCAACGAAAGAACTCGATGCGCTGCTCGACCAGCTCGGCGGCGCGGATGCGACGGCGCGTTCGCAGGCGTTCCAGACGCTGCAGCGGGAGCGCAACCCGGACGTCGTCGGCCGGCTCGACAAGCGCATCGCGGCCTTCGCGCCGGCGGGCCAGCAACTGGCGCTCTACCTGCTGCAGCAGCACGCCATCGACACCACGCGCCCGGTCTACACGCACCTGCTGACGGCCGAACGCCCGCTGCTGCGCGCGACCGCCGCGGCGATGCTGGTTCGCCATGGCGAACGCACCCACCTGCCGCTGCTGAGCAAAGCGGTGGCCACGACACCACGCGAAGATCGCCTGCAGGTGCTGAACGCGCTGTGGTCCATCGACGACCCGGCGGTGCGCGACGCCGTGCGCGGCTACGTCGAAGCCGACGCCAACGGCCCGCTGCTGGTCGCGGCCCTGGCGCTGCTGCGCCAGCAGGAGAAGGGCCAGAGCGACGCGACGACCACGGTCGTGCGGCGGCTGCAGACCGCGGCGGATGCCGACGTGCGCGCCGCCGCACTGCTGTGGTTGGTCCATGGTCCCGATGGCGAAGCCGCGGCCACCGCACTGGCGGCGCTGCTGCGCGAGGACGGCAACCGCTTCTGGCGGATCGAGCGCTTGCTCGAACGCGATCGCAAGCAACCGGCGGCCCTCACCGATGCCCTGGTCGCGGCCCTCGCCGCACCGCGCGCCGGCCACGACGTGGCCTGGCTGGCGACGCTGGTCAAGCTGCAGGCCCCTGACCGGGTCCTGCCGGCGCTGCGCCAACTGCTCGACCACAAGAACACCGAGGTGCGCAATGCGGCGATGCAGGCGCTCGCCGCGACGCCGGGCGGGCTCGAACCGAAGGACCTGCTGCAACTGCTGCGGGCGGGCAATGCCGAGCAGCAGGTGCTCGCCGCCGGGGTGCTGCGGCGCATGGACGATGCGTCGGGACTGCCGATCGTGATCGGCCTCGTGCAGGAACCCGGCACGCGCACCGCGGAGGCCGTGCGCGTGCTGGCGAGCTTCCGTTCGCGCGAGGTCGTCGAGCCGCTGCTCGCGGCACTCGACGACGGCAAGGTGCAGGTGCGCCAGTTCGCGTGGACGGGACTGCAGCAGGTGCTCGGCGATCTGTTCCCGTACCGCCGCTTCGCGTTCGATCGCGCCGGCTACAACCCGGGCAGCGAGGACCGTGCGGCGGGCCTCCAGACGCTGCGCGCCTGGTGGGCCACGGTGCGCTGAGCGACGGCGCGTTTCGCGCACCGGGACCACGCGCGGTCCGACGGCTCGGTCCGAAGGCGGAAGGAAGCCGCGCTGCAAGCTGACCGCAGCATGGCGACGCGCGGCTACAGCTGAGAATTCACGCGAGGCCAGCGCAGCCATCGCATCGAGCGATCGATGGCAGCCCCTCGGCCACTCGCCGCAGGCGGCGCACACACGCGCCATCCAGGTTCCATCCTTGCTCGCCGACGACTCGCAACCGGGCGCGCCGCGGCATCGAAGAGGAACCGAGACATGCTGCAGCGCTTCACGACCGGCCTTGCCGGCGTCCTGCTCTCCTTGGCCATCGCCCAGGCCCAGTCGCTGACCATCACCGCAGGGACACTGCGGGTAGGCCAGTCCGTGGACATCCACTACAGCAATCCAGCCAAGGCGAACGGTGTGGTCACCGTCCTCATCGACGACGGCGATTACCCGCAGGCGACGGTCGTCGAGGTGACGATCCACCTGGATGCCAGTGGCAAGGGTGCGACCACCTGGACGGCTACCGGGTGGTCGGTCGCGCACTTCAACGTGGACGGCGTCAAGGAACAGACTCGCACCATCCAGTGATGGCGCGGCCGCCGGTCATCGCGAAGTGGCATCGCGCAGGTGACCGAGCAAGACCTCGCGATCTGCAGCCAACCCGCTGCTGCAGCCCGGGATCGCGTGGATCGCGGCCAGGCCGGTCTCCACCATCGACAAACAGCGGCTCAGGTGCAGCTGGCGCACAGCAGGCTCCTGGGCTCGATCACGCAGGACCAAGAAGGAACTCTCGAACGACTCGTCGACCGCGATCTTCGTCGAGGAGGTTCCGCCACCGACCGCCGCATGGATCGCCGTGAGGCCAGCGTCCGCCGCTGCGACCAGCGCTGCATCGCCACCTTCCGTGCGGATCGCTCGCATCGCGGTGGCGACGGCACGCGCGCGCCGGAACACCTGACTCAGCGCACTTGCACGGTCCGCATCGGGCTGGTCTTCGCGCAGCAGGATCTCGACCGCCATCGGGAACGGCATCGTCTCGTTGCTGTTGTGGCCGGCCTGCCAGACCAGCACGACCGCCGTCACTGCCGCGGCACTGACGCCGACCGCCGCCACCGTCATCGCGGCGACCGAACCCTGGATGCCGAGCAACGCCGCGGCCGCGGCGAGCCATCGCGGCAGCCAGCGCAGGCGCGCACCAAGGCCCACGGGGGCCGTGGACGCCACCGCGTTCGCGACGGCGCCCTCGATCCACTCGGGCGACAACGGCTCGATCGCTTCGGGCGGCAGCGACTGCAGTCGCGCGGCGGCCGCCGCCAGTTCGGCGTCGGTGACCGGAGCATCCTGGTCCGGGAGAACGTGGAGCCTGGTGGTGTTCATGCGCTGCCTGCCATGGGGCCATCCCCGCTGCATCCGAACAGGTGCCCCAACCGCTGCATCGCTCGCCGCAGGGCCTTGCGGCCGCTGTTGCGCGACACGTAGATCGAATTGGGGGAAGTGGACAACTGCTCCGCGAGGGCCTCGGTCGGGGCTTTGCCGCCGACCGCGAAGTCGGCGCGCAGCACGGCGCGCTGCAGCGGCGGCAGGGCGTCGATGCACAGCCGGACGTCGTGCTTGAACTGGTCTTCGGTCACCACCCGGCGCTCGCCGCGCTCGGCTTCCGCGGCTGGGGAGTGGTCCGCGGCAGCCAGCGAGTCGAGATCGTCGATCAGGGTCAGCCCGGCATGGCGCTGCTTCGCTTCGATCGCATGCCGAGCGCAGTTGCGCGCGATGACGTACAGCCAGGCGCCCAGGCTCCCGCGTTGCGGGTCGTAGCGACCACCGGCCCGCCAGACGCGGACGGTGGCCTGACTCAGCGCATCCTCGATTTCGTGCAGGTCCAAGACGTTCCGGAACTCCGTGCGAAGCAACGCGGCAACCCGGCCGCCATGGTCGACCAACATGCGACGGAGCCCCTCCGGATCGCCAAGCCTGAGCAGGCTGGCGATCTCGACGTCGCGGTCGGCTGGCTGGCCCGCCGCGTCGGTGGCTCTTGGCATCTCGATCACGAGGAATACCGGCGCATCTTAACTGCGACGGCAGATTCCTCCGGGACGCGGGCCGTCGAACAGTTTTCGCAGATCGTTCTTAAGAACGCGGTTTTCGCCGGTAGCTACGGTGCGGCAACTCGTGGCCGCGCTCCAGCCCACCTCGATGAGTGCCCCGATGCAGGACGCCGACCGCCCCAAGCCCGACCGTGGCCCCTCGGCAGCCGAGATCGACCTGGAGCCGGTGCGCGCCGAGATGGAGCGGCTCGGCCAGGTGACCAGCGGGGTCATCCACGACTTCAACAACCTGCTGACGATCGTGCTCGGCTGCGTCGAACACGCCTGCTTGCAGCTGCCACCGGATGCCCCGGCGCTGGTCGACCTCGAAGAAGTGAAGCTGGCGGTGCGCCAGGGCAGCCAGCTGGTGGCCCGGCTGCTGCACGCCAACCGGCCGCGCACGCCGGCGATCGTCAACGTCAACGCGGTGCTGCGCGGGGCCCAGTCGCTGATCACGCGCGCCATCGGTCCGAAGGTGGCCTTGCAGGTCGAGGAGGCTCCCGACCTGTGGCCGGTGCGCGCCCACCCGGCGGAGATCTGGCAGTTGCTGATCAACCTGGCCACCAATGCCCGCGATGCGATGCCGCAAGGCGGACGCCTGGTGCTGCGCACGCGGAATCGGGTCCAGGTCGCCCCGGCCGCGACCAACACGCGCCGCATCGCCGCCGGCGACTACGTGGTCATCGAGGTGACCGACAACGGCTGCGGCATGGATGCGGCGACGGCGACGCAGGTGTTCACGCCGTTCTTCACCACGAAGGGGACCGGCGGCACCGGGCTCGGCCTGTCGACCGCCGCGCGCATCGTCGACGAGTGCGGCGGCGGCATCGTGGTCACCAGCCAGCTGCGCGTGGGCACGACCTTCGAGGTCCTGCTGCCGCGCGCCACCTGAGCTTCAGCAGCCCATCGCCGCGAGCTTGCTCTCGACCACCTGCTCCTTGGCGTCGAACTTCGGCAGCTGGATGTGCGCGGCCAACGCCGCATCGATCGCCGCGGCCGGTGCCAGGCCGACCAGTTCGCTCTCCACGACCTGCACGCCCCGCTCCGCCGCCATCGACTTCACCTTGTCGAACACGGTGCGGATCGACGTGACCTCGAAGTCGAGCAGGTTCATCGACACCTGGCTGCACTGCTTGTCGTCGAGGAAGAAGCCCATCGCCTGCACCTTCTTGAACCCGCCGTCCTTCTCGCGCACGGCCTTGGCGATGTCCTTGGCGATCTGCACGTCCTTGGTCGCCAGGTTGACGTTGTAGGCGATCAGGAACTTGCGCGCGCCGACCGCCACGGCCCCCGCGGTCGCGTGCATCTGCGCCGGCCCGAAGTCCGGCGCGTACTCCGGATCGCTGCCGACCAGCGCCTGCAGCCCTTCGAACTCCTTGTTGCGGAAGTTGCCGAGCACGCGGCGCGATTCCCGCTGGCACGCATCCGCATACAGGAACACCGGCAGCTTCAGGTCCATGCCGATGCGCGTGCCCACCGCCTTCGCCGTGATCACCGCGTCCGTCATGGTGGCGCCGGCCAGCGGCACGAACGGGCAGACGTCCATCGCCCCCATGCGCTTGTGCTCGCCTTTGTGGCCGCGCAAGTCGATCGCCAGCATCGCCGCCTTGGCGCCGCGGTAGGCCGCGTCGGCGACGGCGAGTGCGGTGCCGGCGAGCGTCACGACCGAGCGGTTGTGGCTGGCATCGAGTTCGACACCGAGGCAGTGCACACCGGGCACCGCCGTCATCGCCGCGACGATCGTGTCGACGACCTTGCGATCCTTGCCTTCGGAGAAATTGGGAACGAACTCGAGCAACGGATCCATGAGGGCACGTTCCGTATCCGGGCCAGGAACGCGAATCCAGCGCAGCGGGGCGTTGCAGCGCGAGCGCCGGCCGCCGATCCTGTGCCGATGCCCGCTGGCGGAAAGTCCCTCGATCGCCTGCTGTCGCGCGCGGGCCTGTGCTCGCGGACCGACGCCCAGGCCTGGATCCGCGCCGGCCGCGTGACGGTGAACGGCCGCGTGCTGCGCGACCCCGAAGCCTGGGTCGACATCGTGCGCGACAAGGTCGTCGTCGATGGCGAGTTGCTGCGCGCGCGCCCCAAGGAGGTCTGGGTGATGCACAAGCCGATCGGCTACGTGACCACCACCGACGACGAACACGGCCGCGACACCGTGTATTCGCTGCTGCCCGCCGAACTGACCTGGCTGGCGCCGATCGGCCGCCTCGACCTCGACTCGTCGGGCTTGCTGCTGTTCACCAACGACAGCGACCTCGCCGCCGGCATCACCGACCCGAAGAGCAAGTTGCCGAAGGTCTACGAAGTGCGCTGCAAGGGCCCGTTGCCCGACGCAGCACTGCAGCAACTGCGCGATGGCGTGCAGCTGCAGGACGGCATGACGATGCCGGCGCGCATCGACCGCCTCGAGGACGACGACCGCTCGACGCGCCTGCGCATCGAGATCGTCGAGGGCCGCAACCGGCAGATCCGCCGCATGCTGATGGCGGTCGGCTCGCGCGTGCAGACGCTGCATCGAGTGCGCATCGGCCCGCTCGAACTCGGCGAACACCCGGAGGGCGCCAGCCGCCGCCTCAGCCCCGAAGAGACCGCGGCGCTGCGGGCAGCGGTCAACGAGCGCCGCGCGGCGAACTCCAGTCAGGACGCTGCTCGACGACGTTCGCACTGAGCGGCACGCCGTCCTTCACCGTCATCACGACCGGGTTGCCGCCGAACATGTAGCCGACCGCGCGCCAGCTCGGCATGTCGAACACGCACAGGTCCGCGCGCTTGCCCGGATGCAGCGAGCCGACCTCGTGGTCGAGCTGCAGCGAGAACGCCGGGTTGATCGTCGCCGCGGTGATCACTTCCTCGGCGCTCATCTTCATCTGCGAACACGCCAGCGTCTGGATCAGGCTCATCGACTGCGTGTGGCAGCTGCCGGGGTTGAAGTCGGTCGCGATCGCGACCGCGCAGCCGGCATCGATCATGCGTCGCGCCGGCGCGTAGTGCGGCTTGGCGAGGAACAGGATCGTGCCGGGCAGCAGCACGCCGACGGTGTCGCTCTGCGCCATCGCCGCGATACCCGCGTCGCTGATGCGGCCGAGGTGGTCGGCCGACACCGCACCGAGCTGCACGGCGAGTTCGGCGCCGCCCATCGGCTGGATCTCGTCGGCGTGCATGCGCAGGCGCAACCCGTGCGCACGCGCGGCGACGAGGATGCGTTCACTCTGCGCACGATCGAACACGCCGGGCTCGGCGAACACGTCGCAGTAGTCGGCGTGCGGCGCCAGGGTCGGGATCATCTCGTCGCACAGCAGGCGCACGTAGGCGTCGCGATCCTGGCGGTACTCCGGCGGGAACTCGTGCGCCCCGAGGAACGTGCGCTTGGTGGTCAGCGGCACCTTGCCGGCGGCGCGCTGCAGCGCCTGCAGGCTCTTCTGCTCGTCCACCAGCGACAGCCCGTAGCCGGTCTTGCACTCGACGGTCGTGGTGCCGTGCGCGGCGAAGCCCCACAGGTGCCGTTCGGTGCGCGCCGCCAGCTGTTCGAGTGGCATCTCGCGCACCGCGCGCATCGAACTGAGGATGCCGCCGCCGGCCGCCGCGATCGCCATGTAGTCGGCGCCCGCACAACGCATGTGGAACTCCTGCTCACGCGTGGTGGCGAACACCGGGTGCGTATGGCAGTCGACGAACCCCGGCATCACGACGAAGCCCGACAGGTCGAGTTCGTCGGTGGCGCGGTAGTCGCGGGTGATGCGTTCGGTCGGCCCGGTCGCCACCACCCTGCCGCCCCGCACCGCGATGGCGCCATCGGCGATCACCCCCAGCTGCCGCATCGCGGCACCGCGCCGCGCGCCGGTCGCCGGGCCCTCGGCCAGCGTGACGAGTTCCCGGCAATGCACGAACAGGCGATCGACGGATTCGGCCATCGCAGCAGGATCCGCGGCGCCGACCGCGATGCAAGCGAGCTACGCGATCGCCAAGGCGCGCGGCGCGAGCTTCACCACCGGCCGATCCACCGGCCCCGCGACCAGCTGCGCGGTGCGGTCCAGCAGGCGCTTGCGAGCCCGGAACACCACCATCTTCAGGGCTTCCGGACGGATGCCGAGCAACGTCGCCAGCTCCACGTAGCGCATCTGCTTGACCTCGACCATCTGCAGCACGAAGCGCTCGCGCTCGTTGAGGGTCTGGAACGCACTGAGGTAGCAGTGCAGCAGCAGCGAGAACGCGCTGGCGGTCGCCGCGCATTCCTCCTGGTCCTGCGCCGCCAGGCACGGCTCCCGCGCGCCGACATCGGCCTGTTCCTGCAGCATCTCGAAAGAACTGCACGCCATGTCGGGCCGGCGATGGTTCCGCAGCTGCCGGCGGATCGCATTGTCGACGATCATCGACGACCAGGCGGCGAAGGCCCCGGGCCGCGACGCGACGAAGCGATCCGGGTAGCGGTAGATGTTGACGATGGTGTCCTGCAGCAACTCGTGCACGTCGAACATGCCCCCGAGGCCGCGCAAGCGCGACCGGATGCGCGCGGTCAGCTGCGGGGTCACCCACTGCACGAGGCAGTCGAACACTTCCGACTCACCGGTGCGCCGGTAGAGGTCCATCAGCTGCGTCGCGAGCGCGGCGTCCACCGCCGCCGCATCGGCGCAGGCCGCGGCCTCGAAATGGCAACCGCGTTGGTCGAGCAAGCCCGCGGCGCGGGAGCGAATGCAGTCGCGGCCATTCCATTCGGGTAGCCGCGGTGCCAACTGCGAGGGGGAGCAGGTCATGGCAGGATGCCCCAATGCGAAGGGCGGGCCAAAGTCGGCGAGATGCCGGCGGTGCGGCTTCGCACATGGACGCAAGCTGGAAACGAGACGGGGCTTAGGTGCCAAGACGCGACTTGTCGACGTTTTGGACGGGGCGCGGCGACGAGCTTGCGCAGTCGATCTTGAGCGAGAGGGCGTGCGGAGCCGAACAACGCCCCCAGTCCTTCCACGCGTGGCATCTCCCTTCACAGGCAATCCGTTGCAGGCGCTGCCGTCCGCCTTGGCGCTGGCCGACCTGCATCGGCGTTGGCGCAGCGTGGCGCAGCACATGGTGCTGGGAGAGGCCGAGCTGGTGCTGCTGCTGCGGCTGGATCCCCTGGCCTCGCTGCGGGCCCTGCGGGCCGCACACACGCCGGCCTTCCGCACCGGCCACGACCTGACCAGCATCCAGGCGGCAGTGCAGTGCCTCGGCGTCCCCGTGACCCGCCAGTTGCTCGAGGACACGCCCCCCGTCCACACCCCGAGCACCGAGCTGCGCACCCTTTGGCGCCACTCGATCGCCACGGCGCTCGCCGCCGAATATCTCGCGCAGAAGGGCGGCCTCATGCATCCGCCCGCCGCCTACCTGCTGGGTTTGCTGCACGATCTGCCGCTGTGGCTGCAGTGGATCCAGGCCACGCTCCAACCCCAGGAGCCAACGCGCACGGCCGCCCATTGGCTCGCCCACTGGCAACTGCCGACCTCCCTGCAGTCAGCGCTGCTGGTGACGTTCCGCACCGACAGCAGCCAGGAACCGCCGCATGACGCGGGCTCGCTGGTGCGCACGGCCGAGCGGCTCGCCAGCCTGGCCGGCTTCCCGCATCCAGCCGCCGACGAGCAGGCCGCGATCGCGGCACTGGCCGCCGCCGACAAGAGCGATCTGGCCACCGCCCAGCAACTGCGCCGCCGTGTCGAGGGTGCCCTGCGCACGTTCGGCTTCGATCAGGCGATCCCGGAGGCGGAGCTGGATCGTTCGCCGCCCCCCACCATCCTGACCGGGCAACGCGAAGGCGGGCTCGACGAACTCGTGCTGCGGGTGCTCGGCGGCGGACGCCCCGAACGGCACCTCGGCATCGTCACGGCGCTGACCGCCGCCGCGGTGCGATTCTGCGGCTACGACCGGGCCTTCCACGGCCGCTGGAACCCGGCCACCGGGCGCTTGCACCTGCGCACCAAGTGCGAAGCCGCCGCCCGACGCCTGACCCTGAAGACGCTGCAACCGACGCCGGGCGAACTCGCGGCCCTGCGCACGGCCCAGCAGACCGGCGATCCGGTGCTGCTGCAGGCGCCGTTCGGTCCCCCGGCCGGCCTGCTCGGGGTCCTGTCGACCGACGAGCTGCTGGCGGTGCCGATGAACCGCGAGTTGGCGCAGCCGGCCTTCCTGCTGCTCGACCGCAGCGTGCAGCTGACGCCGATCGAGCTCGGGACCGACCAGGCGAAGGCACAGACGCTCGGCATCATGGGTTCGATGCTGCACGAATCGCTGTTGCTGCGGCGGCGTCAGCAGCGCGCGCAGAAGTTCGCCGTCACCGACCCGCTGACGCGGCTGTCCAACCGGCGCATGGGCCTCGCAGCCCTGGAGCGCGAGGTCGCGCGGGCCGAACGTTCGGGCCGGCAACTGACCGTGCTGATGTGCGACCTGGACCACTTCAAGCAACTGAACGACGCCTACGGACACCTGCAGGGCGACGTGGCGTTGCAAGCCGCGGCCGACGTGCTGCGCCAGACCGTGCGCCGCGGCGACGTGGTCTGCCGCTACGGCGGCGAGGAGTTCCTCGTCGTGCTGGCAGAGACCAGTCCGGACGAAGCCGCGGTGCTGGCCGCCCGCCTGTTCACCGCCATCGCGGCGCACGGGGAACAACTCGGCCTGCCCCTCACGGTCTCGATCGGCCTGACGTCCTACCGGGCGGGCGACACCGCCGCCGCCTTGCTGCAGCGAGCCGACGGCGCCCTCTATGCCAGCAAGGGCCACGGCCGCAACCGGTTCTCGGCCGACGTCGATGCAACCGACCTGCCGCCGGTACCGCTGCCCTGAACCGGGCGGCACCCCCATGCCAAGGCTGCGACCCGCCACCTGCAGGAAAGCCACCGCCCTGCCCGCGGTGCCCGTATGATGCGCGGTCCCGTGTCCTGCCCGCCCTTCGCTGCGCCGCACCACCCTGCGTGGTCGCTGGCACTCGCCTTCCCGGCCACCCCTTCTGCCGACCTGGCCACCAGCACCGAAGCCGTGTTGTGGCCAACCGGCCTGCTGGCAGGGCTCGCCATCGCCGCCTTCGGCGCCCTCGCGACCGCCAGCCTGATCGGCTACTCGCCGACCCGCCTGGGCCAGTATCTCGAGGAGGAAGGCCGCGCCGATCGCGCCGACCGGACCGCGGAGATCGATCGCCGCGACAGCGAGTACCTGGCAGTGGCGTTCCTCTACCAGGCCTTCGGCTGGACGCTCGGGGCTTGGTGCCTGCTGCACACGGTCGCGCCGACGGACCGGGTGTGGGCGCTGCCCACCTTCGCCCTGCTGATGGCCGGGATCGCCGGCAGCCTGCCGGCGGCGTTGGCCCAGGCGCGCCCCGAACGCTCGCTGCTCTCCTCGCTGCCGACACTGCGCCTCGGCTGGTATCTGCTGCGGTGGCCGGTCGTGCTGCCGCTCCGCGGCGTCATCCGGCTGGTGCAGACGCTGCTGCGCTGGCAGCCGCCCGTCTCCGCCGACACGGCCGACGTGCAGAAGCAGGTGCTGGCCGCGGTCGCCGACACGGTCACCGACGCCACGCTGCCCGACGCCGAACGCAAGTGGATCGGCAACATCGTCGGCCTGAAGGACCTGCAGATCTCGACGGTGATGACGCCGCGCCCCGACATCATCGCCTTCCCCGAAGTGATGCCGCTCGGCGAGGCCGTGCAGAAGGCGCTCGAACACGGCTTCTCGCGCTACCCGGTCTACCGCGATCGCATCGACGAAGTGGTCGGCATCTTCAACGTGAAGGACGCGCTGGTGCTGCTGCAGCCGCAGGGTGGCACCGCCAGCACGCCGTTGCGGGCCATGCTGCGCGAAGCGCTGTTCGTGCCGGAGACGACCGGTGCCGCCCAGCTGCTGCGCCGCTTCCAGGCGAAGAACCAGCACATGGCCGTCGTCATCGACGAGTACGGCACGACGGTCGGGCTGGTCACGGTCGAGGACCTGCTCGAAGAGATCGTCGGCGACATCGGCGACGAGTACGACGAACCGCCGACCGCGGCGGCCGATGGCGAGAGCATCCGCGTCGTCGAGGCCGGCCGCGTGCTCGAATTGCCCGCTCGCGCCACCGTGCGCGAAGTGAACGAGCTGCTCGGCAGCGAGCTGCCGGAGGACGGCGATTGGGAGACCGTCGCCGGGCTCGTGCTGGCGCAGACCAACCGCATCCCGGCGATCGACGAAGTGGTCGTCGTCGACGGCGTCGAGTTCCGCGTGTTGCAGGCCGACGAACGCCGCATCCGCGCCCTGCGGGCCACGCTGCTCGCGCCCGAACCCGCCGAGGGTGCCGGGTGACCGGCGGCCCGCCGCCGACCAAGGCTTCCACGCGGCGGCGCGGCACCGTGCGCGTGCCCGCGATCGTGCTGCGCCGCAGCGACTTCCGCGAGAGCAGCCGCATCGTCACCTGCGCGACGCGCGAACACGGCCGGCTGACCGGGCTCGCCAAGGGGGCGCACCGCCCCGATTCCCCGTTCCTCGGCCGCATCGATTTCCTGAACGAGATCGTCGCGACCTTCTCGGCGGAACGGCCGGGCCTGCGCCTGCTCGAACGGGCCGAGCTGGTGCGCGAACGGCGGACGCTGCGCCAGCCGCGGCGCTTCCTCGCCGCCAGCCACCTGGCGCAACTCGCCGAGTACACGCTGCCCGACGATCGCCCCGAGCCCGCGGCGTTCGACCTGCTGCTGGGCGGCCTCAATCTGCTCGAACGCTGCCCGGAGACGGCGATCGGCACCGTCGTGCTCGGGCTCGAACTGCGCCATCTCGAGCTGCTCGGCGCCTTGCCCGACCTGCACACCTGCACCAGCTGCAGCGCGCCGCTCGGCGACGCCGCGTTCCGCCAGGACGGTGCTGGCGGCCTCGTCTGCCGCCGCTGCGCCGGCGCTGGCCGCACGGCGATCGGTGCCGAGGTGATGGCGCTGCTGCGCACGCTGGCGAGCAGTGCTGGCCGCAGCTGGCCCGACCTGGTCCCGCCGATCGCGCCGCGGCTCGCCGCCCCGCTGCCCGCGCTGTGGCTGGCCGCCGCCA
>CAMAUH010000008.1 GCA_945861365.1 Candidatus Kuenenia stuttgartensis | reverse complement strand
CGACGACCCGCGTCGAACTGGTGCGCGCCGACGACGGCACCGTGCTGTTCACGGCGTCCGGCACCGACGCCGAGGAGATGGTGGTCGCTTCGGCCGACCTGCCCGAGCAGGTCGGCAAGCTGCTGTTCGTGCGCATCGTCGACGCCGCCGAGGGCCACTGGGGTCACGTCAACTTCGACGACCTGCGCGAACACGCGCAATCGCAGCGCACCGGCGGCTTCGCCGCGACCGAAGCGGCGGCCCGCATGACGGTGCCCGAAGGCTTCCGCGTGCAGGCATTCGCCGCCGAGCCCGATGTGCGGCAGCCGATCGCGATGTGCCTCGACGACCGCGGCCGCGTGTGGGTCGCCGAAGCGTTCTCGTACCCGCAGCGCCAGCCCGAAGGGCAGGGCAAGGACCGCCTGGTCGTGTTCACCGATCGCGATGGCGACGGCACCGTCGACCAACGCACGGTGTTCTGCGACGACCTCAACCTCGTCAGCGGCATCGCCGTCGGCTTCGGGGGCGTCTTCGTCGGCGCAGCGCCGCACCTGCTGTTCGTGCCCGATGCGAATGCCGACCTCGTGCCCGATGGTCCGGCGCGCGTGCTGCTCGACGGCTGGCACTACGAGGACACGCACGAGACGCTGAACGCGTTCACGTTCGGGCCCGACGGCTGGCTGTACGGCTGCCACGGCGTGTTCACGTACTCACGCGTCGGCAAGCCGGGCACGCCCGATGCCGACCGCATCCCGCTGAACGCGGCGATCTGGCGCTTCCACCCGCAGCGCGAGGAGTTCGAGGTCTTCGCGCACGGCACCAGCAATCCGTGGGGCATCGACTTCGACGCGCGCGGCCAGGCGTTCATCACGTCGTGCGTGATCCCGCACCTGTTCCACATCATCCAGGGCGGCGTCTACCACCGGCAGTCGGGCAGGCACTTCAACGCTCACGTCTACGCCGACATCCCGACCATCGCCGACCACCTGCACTACGTCGGCGCCAACGCGCACGACGGCAACAAGGTCTCCGATGCGGTCGGCGGCGGCCACGCGCACTGCGGTGCCCTGATCTACCGCGGCGGCCGCTGGCCGCAGGCGTACGACGGCGCGGTGCTGATGAACAACATCCACGGCCACCGGCTCAACATGGATGTGCTCGCGCGCAAGGGTTCGGGGTTCGTCGGCAGCCACGGTCCCGACTTCCTGCGCAGCAACGACGACTGGTGGCTGGCGGTGTCGATGCAGCACGCCCACGACGGCAACGTCTACGTGATCGACTGGTACGACCGGCAGCACTGCCACGACCGCGACATGACCGCGTGGGATCGCAGCAACGGCCGCATCTACAAGATCGTGCACGGCGACGCGGTGCAGGCGCCGCGCGACCTCGGCGCGCTCGCCGATGCGGAACTGGTCCCGCTGCTGTTCGACGACAACGAGTACGTCGCCCGCACCGCGCGGCGCTTGCTGCAGGAACGCAAGGCGATCGCGGTGGCGCCGCTGCTGCAAGGCATGCTGCTCGAGAAGGACCGCAACGAACCTCGCCACCTGCGCATGGTGTGGGCCCTGCACTGCATCGGGGCCCTCGACGACGAGATCCTGCTCGCTCGGCTTGCGGATGGGCATGAGTACGTGCGCGCGTTCGCGATCCAGTTCGCAGCCGAGGATCGCCGCTGCACCGACGCGCAGATCGCGGCGTTCGCAAAACTCGCCGCCGAGGACCCATCGCCCGTGGTGCGCCTCTACCTGGCAGCCGCGATGCAACGCTTGCCCGCCGCCGCGAGCTGGCCGATCGGCGAAGCGCTGGCTCGCCATGCCGAGGACGCGCGCGACCACAACCTGCCGCTGATGGTCTGGTACGGCCTCGAACCCCTGGTCGCTGGCGATCCGGCCCGCGCGCTGGCCTTGGCCCGCACCACAGCGCTGCCGCGCCTCGCCGAGTTCGTCGTGCGCCGCCTCGCCGAAGCGGGAGGTCCGGCCCTCGATGCCGTCGTGCTCGCGATCGTCGAGACGCCCGATGCTGCAGCGTCGCGCGCGCTGCTGACCGCCACGCAGCAGGGCATCGATCGCCATGGCGGTGCCCCGATGCCGGCCGCCTGGCACATCGCTCGGCAACACGTGCTGGCGCAGAACGACGCCTCGCTCGCCGAACCGATCGCCTGGGTCGGCGCACTGTTCGGCGATTCCGAAGCGCGCCCCGTGCTCGCCCGCATCGCCGCCGATGCGGCCGTACCGAAAGCCCGCCGCGAACGCGCGCTCGACCTGCTGACGCGCATCCGCGCGGCGGGCAGCGTCGTATTCCTGCGCGACCTGATCACCGACGCCGCTCTCGGCGAACGCGCCGTGCGTGCGCTCGCACAGAGTGACGACACCACCGTGCCGGAGCTGCTGTTCACGAAGTGGTCCTCGCTCACCCCCGCGGCCCGCACCGCCGCCACCACCACGCTCGGCAGCCGGGCAGCCTGGGCGCTGCCGCTGCTCGATCGGATCGCCGACGGCAGCATCGATCGCGCGCTGCTCGACGCCCCCCTGCGGCAACAGCTCGTGCAGCTGCAGGACGCGAGCGTGCAGGAACGGCTGACCACCGTGTTCGGCCGCAGCGTCGCGGTGTCCGCGGCGACCAAGGAGGACATCGACGCCGCCAAGGCGAAGTGGAACGACGCGACGCTGGCGCAGGCCGACCTGCAGAACGGCCGCGCGGTGTTCGCGCGCACGTGCATGGCCTGCCACAAGCTGTTCGGCCAGGGCATCGACTTCGGCCCCGACATCACCGGCAGCAACCGCAAGGACCTCGACTACCTGCTCGGCAACATCCTCGATCCCAACCGCGAGGTCGCCCGCGACTACATGATGTCGTCGGTGCAGCTGCACTCGGGCGGCGTCGCGATGGGCATGCTGACCGACGAGACCGACAGCGCCGTGACCGTGCGTACGCAGGCTTCGGCGCAGGTGCTGGCCAAGCGCGACATCAAGAAGATCGAGCGGCTCGAAGTGTCGCTGATGCCGCCGGGCCAGCTCGACGGCCTGACCGACGCCGATGCGCGCGACCTGCTCGCCTACCTGCGCAGCGACAAGCAGGTGCCGTTGCGCGCGCGCGCCGCCGACGCCGGCCGCCTGTTCGACGGCAGCACGCTGTCGATGTGGGATGCGAACCCGGCGGTCTGGAGCGTCGAGCAGGGCGAGATCGTCGGCCGCACCACCACCGGCCTCGCCGCCAACGACTTCGCGAAGAGCCACCTGCTGCTCGGCGACTTCGAGCTGAGCTTCGAGGTCAAGCTCGTCGCCGACCAGGGCAACAGCGGCGTGCAGTTCCGCAGTGAAGTGCTGCCCGACGGCGACGTGCGCGGCTACCAGGCCGACATCGGGCCGGACTGGTGGGGCAAGCTGTACGAAGAGCACGGCCGCGGGCTGCTGGAAGCCAAGGGCGGCGAGGCGTTCGTGCAGAAGGGCGAATGGAACCGCTACCGCATCGTCGCGAAGGGTTCGCGCGTGCAGACGTTCTTGAACGACCAGCTGTGTGTCGACCGCGACGACGCGGCGGCGGCGAAGCAAGGTGTGCTGGCGCTGCAGCTGCACAGCGGCGGGCCGACCGAGGTGCGCTTCCGCAAGTTCGTGCTCGTGCTGCCGTGAGCGACTGAGAGCCCGAGAGGAAATGATGGTACGGGCTCTCAGGTTGCCCTCTGTGGCCGCATCCGCGGCCACGCAGAGCTCGAGAAACCGGTTGTTTCTCAAACTCTGAGAGCCCCATCGAGCGCTCCCCGGAATGCTCCGCATCGTGGCGAGGCGAAGTGATGGGTTTCCCCGTTCCGCTGCCGTCGAGCAACTTGCATAGTCCGCGGCCCCTCCCTCGTCCCAATTCCTCAGGAAGGCATTCCCATGGGCCTCGTTCCGCGTTCCGACAAATGGTTGTTCTGGGGCTGTTTCATCGCCCTCATCACCACGGCCTTCGGCTTCATCCTCCGCATCTTCCTGATGGACGGCTGGGCCAAGGAGTTCAACTTCTCGGCGACCCAGCAAGGCGAACTGATGGGCGTCGGCCTGTGGCCGTTCGCCATCAGCATCGTGCTGTTCAGCCTGGTCATCGACCGCATCGGCTACAAGACCGCGATGTGGTTCGGGTTTGCCTGTCACGTCACCTCCTTGGTGATGACGGTGAACGCCAAGAGCTATGAGGGCCTGTACTGGGCCAACTTCGTCGTGGCACTCGGCAATGGCACGGTCGAGGCGTACATCAATCCCGTCGTCGCCACGCAGTTCCGCAACGAAAAGTCGCGCTGGCTGAACATCCTGCACGCCGGTTGGCCAGGCGGCATGGTCATCGCGGGATTGCTCGCCCTCAGCCTGCCCGAGTCGATGGCCTGGCAGAGCAAGATGTGGCTGCTGGCACTGCCCGCCGTGGGTTATGCGCTGGTGCTCGCCAGCCAGGAGTTCCCGGTCAACGAACGGGTCGCCGCCGGCGGCGCGTATCGGGACATGCTGAAGGAGGTCGGTGCCCTCGGTGCGTTCATCATCTCGTGGCTGATCGCCGTCGAACTGGTGCGTTCGACGACCAAGGCCGAGAGTCCGATGCTGCTCGGCACCATCATCGCGGCGAGCGTCGGTGCCGTGATGTTCGCGCTGACCCGCTCGTTCGGTCGACCCTTGTTCCTGCTGATGCTCGTCATCATGGTGCCGCTGGCCACCACCGAACTCGGCGTCGACAGCTGGGTCAGCGCATTGATGACCCCGATCCTGGGCGCCAACGGCCTCTACGTGCTGCTGTACACGTCGCTGTTGATGATGATCCTGCGCTTCTGTGCCGGCGCGATCATCCATCGCTTGTCGCCGCTGGGTGTGCTGTCGGCCTGTTCGGCACTCGCGGCCGCCGGCCTCGTGGCACTGTCGCATGCGCAGGGAGCAGCGATGATCTTCGTCGCGGCGACCCTCTACGCGGTCGGCAAGTCGTTCTTCTGGCCCACCATGCTCGGCGTGGTCGCCGAGCAGTGCCCGAAGGGCGGCGCCTTGACGCTGAACGCGACGGGCGGCGTTGGCATGCTCGGGGTTGGCGTCATCGGCGCGATGCTGCTCGGCAACATGCAGGACACCACGCTCGACGCCGCGATCAAGGCCAGCAACCCCGCGGTGCACGCCAAGGTCATGGTCGAGAAGACGGGCCTGCTCGGTGCCTACCGCGCCGTCGACGAAGACAAGCTGAAAGCAGCGGCCCCCGACGAGCAGAAGATCGTTGCCGATGCCCGCAACGGCCTGCAGCAGGCAACCCTCGAGAAGGTCGCGGTGCTGCCGCTCGGCATGCTCGCCTGCTATGTGGCCATGCTGCTCTGGTTCCGCAGCAAGGGCGGCTACCGGCCCGTGGCTGCAAGCGGGCACTGACGCGGCTGCCGCTGGCACCTGACTCGAACTGCCGCCGTGTTGGGAGGTGGATCAGGAAGGTCGCGGTGTGGCCAAAGAACCGCTCGCGGTAACCGCGATGTGGCATGGCGACCGGCGATGCAGCGGGGCTCAGCCGCCGCCGTCTCCAACAACAGCGGAGGTCTGCTGTTGTTGCCTGTTCCTTGGTGCCGATGGCATGGCGGGCACCGCGGTCCGGTTGCCCCTGCATTCGTCGAGCGAACCATGTCAGGAACCAACGCCGTCGCCCCTTGTCTCGCGCTTCTGCTCACTGCCGGAGCCGCTACCGGCCAGGAACTGCGCGATATCGGCCCCCCGGTCCTGCGCGGTGCGTGCTTCGACCCCGTGCGCCAGCGCATCGTCGCGCCGGGCTTCGGCAACTACAGCCGCGATTGGGACGGGACCGCGTGGCGCCAGGCGCCGGACCTCGGTTCCCGCGGCACCTTCAGCAGCTTCCTGACCAACGACCGGTTGGTGACGCTGTCGGAACGGTCAGGGGGCCTGACCTGGACTCCCGCGGAACGGATCGGCCATGCCTGGCAGGACCTGCTCATCGTTGGTGGACCGATCAGTCGCTGGGGCATGACGCGCGTTCACGATGCGGCCCGCGACGAGATCCTGCTGTTCGGAGGGGGGGATTGGGGCCAAGGAGCATTCTGGGACGAGACCTGGAGCTGGAACGGGCTCACGTGGTCGCAGCGCAGTCCGGTGCATTCCCCCTCGCCACGGGCCTGCGCCTGCCTCGCGTTCGATGCCAACCGACAACGCGTCGTGCTCTTCGGGGGCCGCGACACGCAGCTGCTCGACGACACCTGGGAGTGGGACGGCACCGACTGGACGCTGGTGCCGACACCGAACCGGCCGAGCCCGGCGTGGAACTCGCCGATGGCCCACGACCCGGTGCGTGGGCGCACGATGCTCGTCGCGCCTTCCGGCGGCGCCCTGGCGCTCTGGGAGTACGACGGCATCACGTGGACGCAACGGTTGAGCCCACCCGGCACCCAGGCACTGCCGAGCGGCACCTTGGTGTTCGATCCCGCCCGCAACGAAACGCTGCTGCTCGGCCACTACGACACCGTCAGCTACCACAGCCAGACGTGGGCGTGGAACGGCAGCACTTGGACGTTGCGCGCCGACCTCGGCACGGTGCCGGAGTTCGCGGTGGACTTCGCGGTGACGCCATCGCCGAGCGGCAACACGGTGCTGCGATTCGGTGGCCAGGGAAGCAGCGCACTTTGGGAATGGGACGGCGTCGATTGGACTCTGCTCGCCCTCGGCGGGCCTGCTCCGCGCGCGCTCGCGAGCTTCTTCTCCATCGCCGGCGCGTCCTTCTTGTTCGGTGGCAATGGCATAGCTGGGCCCCTGGGTGACATGTGGCGTTGGGACGGGGTCACCTGGACGCAGCTGCAGGGTGGGCCAAGCCCCCGCATTGCCGCGAGATCGACTGTCGCTGTCGGGCAAGGACGTGCGGTGCTGTTCGGAGGTCTGGCCAGCGGCGGACCGAACGCCGAAACCTGGACGTTCGACGGCTTCGTGTGGCAGCAGGCGAACGTGACGGTGCAGCCGGCGCCACGCTACGCCCAGGCGATGGCCTACGACCCCCTGCGCAATCGCGTGGTCATGTTCGGCGGGCAAGGCATGTCCGGCACGCTGCTGGACACCTGGGAGTGGGACGGCACCAGCTGGACGCAGTGTTTCCCGACCACCGCTCCCGCACGGAGCGGCAGCATGGCCTTCGACATGGGGCGGCAGCGCATCGTGCATGGCGCTGATCCGGCCAACAACGGCGGCTCGCTTACGCTGTTCGAGTTCGATGGGACGAACTGGCAGCCATTGCCAGCCGTCGGGGATGCCGCGTCGCCCGCGCCCATCGGCGCCTACAGTGGCCTGGCCGTGACAGGCCCGTCCGGCCGCGTGCAGTGGATCGGGGGCGAGAACGTCGTCGAACTGGTGCCGACGCCAGCGAGCGCAACCGGCTACGGAAGCGCCTGCGGGAGCGATGCGCCGCGACTGACGGCCAGTTGCCTGCCGCGGCTCGGCGAGCCCAGCTTCACGCTCGAACTGTCGAACTGCCCGAGCAACGGACCCGTCGCCATCGCCGGCGCCGACACCAGCGCGAACGTGCCGCTGCTCGGCTGCACGCTGCTGCTCACGCCGGGCCAGGCGACCGTGTTCCTGAGCACCTCGGCAACCGGTATCGCTGCCTACCCACTGCCGATTCCCGCAGCCACCAGCCTGCTCGGACAGCAGTACCACTTCCAGGCCGCGGCGCTGTCGCTCGTCACGGCGAACGGCTTCGCGTTGTCCGCCGGGCTGCGGTGCGTGCTCGGCCAGTGACCGGCGCGCGTCACCGATTGATCAGGAACGTCGCGATGTCACCGAGGAACCGCTCGAGATAGGCGCGGTGCGGTGCCGCCGCCGGCTGCTCGTCGATCGCCGCCAGCATCAGTTCCATCCAGCGATCGCGCGCCGCCCGGTCGACGACGAACGGCGCATGCCGGATGCGCAGCCGCGGGTGGCCGCGTTCCTTGATGTAGTCCGGCGGTCCGCCGAAGCGGTAGATGAGGAACCCGCGCAGCCGCGCCTCGGCGCCGGCCATGTCGCCCGGCGGATACATCGGGCCGAGGATCGGGTCGCTCGGCACCCGGCGGTAGAACCCGGCGACGATCGCGGTCAGCACGTCGCCACCCAGCAGCTGGTAGATCGGCAGTTCGGCTTCGGTCACCGCGTCAGCGTCATGGATCGGCGCGCGCACACAAGTACGATCTTCCGCCCCCATGGTGTTCCACACAGCCGACCCGAACGAACGCGAGTTCGACCGCAGCCTGCGCCCGGGTTCGTTCGGCGAGTTCGTCGGCCAGCAGCAGATCCGCGACAACCTGCGCATCGCGATCACCGCGGCGACCGAGCGCAAGGAACCGCTCGACCACGTGCTGCTGTGCGGCCCGCCAGGCTTGGGCAAGACCACGCTCGCCCACCTGATCGCGCAGGGCATGGGCAGCGACATCGTCATCACGTCGGGCCCGGCCCTCGGCGCGCCGAAGGATCTGGCCGGCACGCTGACGCGCCTGCAGCGCAACCAGGTGCTGTTCATCGACGAGATCCACCGCCTGCCGAAGACGCTCGAGGAGTACCTGTACTCGGCGATGGAAGACCACGCGATCGACGTCGTGCTCGATCCGGGGCCCAGCGGCCGCAGCGTGCGGCTCGGCGTGCAACCGTTCACGCTGGTCGGCGCGACCACGCGCGAAGGCCTGCTGACCGCCGCGTTCCGTTCCCGCTTCGGCATCGTCGAGCGGCTCGAGCCGTACCCGAACGCCGACATCGAGCAGATCCTGCTGCGCGCCGCCGTGCGCCTGCAGGTCAACCTGGACCCCGCCGCCGCGGCACTGTGCGCCGAACGCAGCCGCGGCACCCCGCGCATGAGCTTGCGCATCCTGCGGCGCGTGCGCGACCTGGCCCAGGTGCAGCAGAAGGACCGCATCGACGCCGCGGCCGCCGAAGAAGGGCTGCAGCGGCTGCGCATCGATGCGCTCGGCCTCGAAGAAGTCGACCGCCGCTTGCTGCGCGCGCTCGTGCAGCGCGGCGACGCGGTCGGCCTGAAGACCCTGGCCGCGATGATCGACGAAGCCGAGGACACGCTCGAGGAAGTGCTCGAGCCGCACCTGATCCGCTGTGGCCTGCTGGCCCGCACGCCGCGCGGCCGCGTAGCGACGCCGCGCACCTACGAACACCTCGGACTCGAAGCGCCGAAGACCCGGCCCGGCGAGCTACCGTTCGCATGAGCGCCTTCCGCTTCGAACTGCTGTCGCAGAACGGCAAGCTGCGGCGCGGCCGCTTCCACACGCCGCACGGTTCGTTCGAGACGCCGTGCTTCGCGCCGGTCGGCACCTACGCGACGCTGAAGGGCCTGACGCCCGAGCAGGTCAAGGCGACCGGCGCCGAGCTGATCCTCGCCAACAGCTACCACCTGCACGTGCGGCCCGGCGCCGAGCGCATCGAACGGCTCGGCGGCCTGCACCGGTTCATGGGCTGGGACGGTCCGATCCTGACCGACAGCGGCGGCTACCAGGTGTTCTCGCTCGGCGGCAAGGTCAAGGTCGACGACGACGGCGTGACCTTCCAGTCGGTGATCGACGGCAGTTCGCACCGCTGCACGCCGGAGTCCGTGCTGACGTTCCAGAAGCAGCTCGGCCCCGACATCGCGATGGTGCTCGACCACTGCCCACCCGGCGACGCCGACCTGCCGACGCAGCGCGACGCGCACGAACGCACGCTGCGCTGGGCCCGCATGGCCCGCGACGTGCACGATCGTTGGGGCGGCAGCGCGCGCGGCCAGGCGGTGTTCGGCATCTGCCAGGGCGGCATCGATCCGCAGCTGCGCGCCGCCAGTGCGCAGGCGATGGCGGCGATGGACTTCGACGGCTACGCGATCGGCGGGCTCAGCGTCGGCGAGACCAAGGCGCAGATGACGGTGGCGCTCGATGCCGCCGTCGACCACCTGCCCACCGGCAAGATCCGCTACATGATGGGCGTCGGCATGCCCGAGGACCTGCTGGCCGCGACCGCGCAGGGCGTCGACATGTTCGACTGCGTGGTGCCGACGCGGCACGGCCGCAACCACACCGCGTTCGGCGGCAACGGCACCCACCTGAAGCTGCGCAACGCGCAGTACGCCGACGATGGAAACCCGCTGGTCGAAGGCTGCGGCTGCTACTGCTGCCGCAAGTATTCACGCGCCTACCTGCGGCATCTTGCCGTCGCCGACGAGATGTTGGCCGGCATCCTGCTCTCCATCCACAACATCCATTTCCTGCAGGACCTGATGCGCGGCATCCGCGCCAGGGCCGAAGGTGCCGTATGAGAATCCCGTTCGCATTCCTCCTCGCTGCCCTGTTCGCCAACCTCGCGGCAGCGCAGCAGACCGAGTTCAAGGTCGGCACCTGGAACCTCGAGTTCCTCGGCGCCGGTGGCAACTACCGCGAGAACCTGCCGCCGCGCACGGATGCGGACCTGGCAGCCATCGGCAAGAAGGTGCACGAACTCGGCGTCTGCGTGCTGGCGGTGCAGGAGATCAACGACGAAGCGACGCTGCAGAAGGTCGCCACCGGTGCCGGCCCGAGCTGGGTCGCGATGCTCGGCACCAGCGGCGGCTGGGATGATGGCAAGACCGCACAACGCATCGGCTTCCTGTACGACCGCGCCGCCGTCGAACTGCTCTACGCCGCGGAACTGCTGACGCTGCCGCGCGAGTTCGAGAGTGCGTCGATCTTCCACCGCGTGCCGGTGACCGCGTGCTTCCAGCACAAGGCGAGCGGCGCCGACTTCCGGCTCGTCACCGTGCACCTGAAGGCCGGCCGCAAGGCCGACGACGAGAAGAAGCGCCGCGGCGAGTCGACGCTGCTGGCGGGCTGGATCGACCAGCTGCTCGCCAGTGCGAGCGAAGACCACGACGTGATCCTGCTGGGCGACTTCAACTCGACCTACGGCACGCAGCCGCAACAGGCCTTCGAGAGCCAGCAGCACATGCACTACCTGCGGCAGCGGCAAGCGATGCCGACGATCATGCACTTCGCCGACCCGATCGATCAGGTCGTCGTCGCCGACTCGTGCAGCGAGGTCGTGCGCGATTCCCTCGCCGTCGACAACGACTTCGACGGCATGGAGAAGACCGCCTGGCGGCAGATCTACAGCGACCACTTCCCGGTGACGGTGACGCTGCGCGCCAACGGCGACGACGATCCGGACGCGAAGTTCGCGCCAGGCGAAGCGAGCGCTCGCCTGCCGGTGGCGAGCCGGCCAGCTACTGCTGCTACGGCCACTGCCACTGCTGGCGGGCTGCCGAAGCCTGGCGACCGCATCGAGGTCAGCACGGTGCACGAAGGCGTGCTGGTCGGCACGTTGCTGCGCGCGCTGCCGGAGAACGGCCAGGGCTGGCTTCTGCTCGACCAGAATGGCCCCATGGCCATTCCGATGCACAACGTGCGCATGATCCGGGCTCGTTGACAGGCTGCCTCGCATCGGGATCCGCGCCCAGCACCATGGCACGGTCGCATCGCTTCTCGGCACTTCAGGCCCACCGCAAAGTGAGCCTGGGAGCCCTGCGCAATGCCGATCGGTTGGATAGTCTGCTCCGCGATCGAACTCGATCCGGCCGCAACGATCCGTGATCGGCGCCGTTCTGGCGCGCCTTCGAACTCCATGCGACACCTCCTGACAGCAGCCCTTTTCGCCCTGGCTCCGCTGGCCGCGCAGCAGCCCTCCTACCGAGCCGTCAACGAGGCGAGCACCGATACGCAACTTTCTGCGCTGCCCGGCGGCTTCCTGATGAACATTCCAGGGCTGTCGAACGACTTCGTGATCTCGGGCGGCGGCCAGCTCGTCGAACTGCCCGATGGCACGGCGCGCCTCACGGGTCGCATGTTCAGCCAGAGCAACCTCTACCTGGCCTTCCTGATCGACATCCAGCTCAGCGGCAAGCTGGAGCCGAACCAGGCGGGTTACCCGCCGGCCGGCTCGCCGGATGCACAGATGCTGACGTCGGCCTACCTACCGACCGGTGCGATCGACACCAACCAGTTCGTCTACTACACGGCCGCCACCGGCAAACTGACCGGGGTGCGCAACCTCGACGGCGCGGTCCTCGGGTTGGCCAACAGCGGTGCCGTGCAGCTCGGCGCCGGCGCCAACAACCACAACGGCCACGATGGCCTGCAGGCGCAGTTCGCGGTCACCGTGCTGCAGCAGCCGCCGTTCTTCACGATCACGCCGAGCGCCTTGTCGACGCTGTCGCTCGAGTTCCACGCGCCGCAGTTCGAACACGCGACGCACCCGCAGGTGGATCCGTCGCGCTCGAACCTCGCGTCTGGCCGCGCGATGGTGATTCCCGGTGTCGCCGACGACTACGTGTTCGTGCCTGCCGGCCAGTTCACCGAGTTGGCCAATGGCACCGCGATCGTGACCGGCACCCTCGCCCGCCCGAGCCTGCTCGAGGACAGCTGGACCGTCGCCCTGCAGCTGTCCGGCCGCATCGACGCCGGCCAGGCCAACCACCCGCCCGTCGGCAGCCCGGTGCTGCAGATGCTGCCGAGCGCCTACTTGGCGAACGGCGGCACGATGGACCCGAGCTGCTGGCACTACTACGCATCCGTCACGGGCACGCTGACCGGCAACGGCCTCAACGCCGGCGGCAGCATCTCGCTGACCCAGTCGGTCGCGACGCAGGTCGGCGGCGGCGCCAACCAGACCAACACCTACTTCGGCTTCTACGGCGCGTTCGTGCCGACCATCGTCACGCAGCCGACGGGCCACACCGTGACGATCACGGGCGACATCGAACTGATCGGCCTGACGGCCGTGTTCCCGGTGCTGCCGTTCCCGACGCTCGATGTGCCGCCGACGATGCCGGTGCTCGACAACCTGACCGACCAGGGCTTCGTGCTGAGCGGCGACAACCTCGCCTGGCTCGAATACATGAGCCTGAACTTCGACCTCAGCGGCAGCGGCACCGCGGCGAGCCGCTGGAACATCGGCTACTTCAAGGTGATCGACAACCAGCACGTCGAGTTCCACCCGCGGCCGGGCCAAGCGCCCGGCATCTACAACTGCTTCGGCTTCAACCCGGCGATCAACACCAACACGATCCAGGTGCAACTGGTCGCGCCGACCGCTCCCAAGCTCTTCGCCGAGCCGTTCGTGCCGAACTTCTTCACGGCCCACGTGAAGATGCACTGTGGGCCGGTGGTCGGCCTGGGATGCTCGATCATCACCCTGAGCACTTCGGCACTGCCCAGCGCCTCGCCCGGCATCGTCATGCTCGGCATCGGCAACCAGTTCAGTGAACTGCTGATCGACTCCAACCTTTACATCAACGATCCGGTCACCGGTGTGGTCGAAGTCGGCTACGGCCCGAGCAGCCCGGCGCTGTCGGGATTGAGCTTCTACTTCCAGGGCGTCGTCTTCGACTCCGGCGCATTCGTCGCCCCGTTCGCCACCACGAACGTCTGGCGCGTCGACTTCTGAAGCGCCCGCCCTCTCAACGCCACGCGAACACGCCGAGCGCCAACAGGGCGAGCAACAGCGCCAGCAGCAGCGCCACGCCCACGACCCAGCGCGGCGTGCGGATCGCCGGCAAGCGATCGCTGTCGCCATCCGGGCGGTAGCCGTCCGGCAGATCGACGCTCGCATAGTCGATCTCGTCGCGCTCCTTCCAGCCGGTCGAGGCGTCGCTGCCGCATTCGCGGCACGCTCTGGCGCCCACCGGAACGTCCGCCCCACAGTTCGGACACGCGAACAGCTCCCGCTTCGGCTTCATCTTGTTCTTCATCGCATCGTCTCCAGTCGCAGGTAGTCGAGTCCCACCATGTGGCTCGCCTTCGCTTTGTTGTTGCGGCCGATGATCTGCAGGCGCAGTTCTGCATCGCCAGCCACCAGCTCGACGATGCCGAGCTCGCGCGGCCCGCTGCTCGACACGCGCTCCGCGTAGCCGTCGAAGGGCGCACCCAGCGCCTGGCCAGCGAGCGTGCCCTGCACGATGGCGAAGTCGTCGGCCATCACGAAGGCCGCGGTGACGCGATAGCGCCCGGCAGCAGGGACCGGCACCGCCAGCACGAGCGCATCGCCGACCTTGCCATCGCGCCACCAGCGATGCGCGTCCTGCGAGAACGTGCGCTCGAAGATGCCGAGGTCCTGCACCTCGTGCTGGCCTGCAGTGCACGCCACGACCCGCAGCGCCTCCCCTTCGAGCGCACCTTCGGCGACGAACCGCGGCGGCAACTCGAGCCGCGGCAGTTCGCATGCTGCCGCCGCCGGCACCGGCGGCAAGCCGGAGGTCGCCCCGGCTGCGCCATACCAGTACGCGACCGTCGCGTAGTCGATGCTGGCCGACTCGACCCAGTGCCAGACCTCGAGGTCGAACCGGAACGAGCGCTGGAACGGCACGCTGTCGAGCAGGTGCGTGCGATGCAGCTGCGTGAGGCCGAAGTTCATCGGCCCCTGGCATTCGACCTGCGCATGGAACGGGGCCGCGAACGGTGTCGGGTCGCACCACGCGTAGCCGAAGTAGTCCTCGGTGCCGGTGCCGAACCACGACGGGAACGCTTCGCCGTCGACGGTGAACTTCTCGTCGCCCTCACCCCACCAGATCTTCGACGGGTTGCGCACCAGCAGCGAACAGCCGACGAAGCGACCTTGGCCCTTGGCGTCGAGCACGACGTGATCGCGGAACGGGCGCGTCGGGATCGCCTTCTGCAGGTGGTAGCTGGCGCGGAACCGCAGCGGTTCATCGGGCCCGCGCGGCAGCGGCACCGTTCGCACCTGCACGCCGAGGTCGAACCCGACCACGGCAGCGGCGCCGACCAGCTCGATGTGGCCACCGCGCGGCAGCGGCATCGGCCAGCGCGACGTCGCGCTGTCGCGGCCCACTTCGAGCAGCCGGCCCGCCCATGGCCGCCAATCCGGGCCGCCGGCGAAGAACGCCGCCAGCGGCACGTCGACCAGCACCTCGTCGGCCTCGCGCACCACGAGCCGCACACCGGCCACGGCCTCGCCGAAACTCGCCTGCGCAGCCCGGCGGTGGGCGAACACCTGCAACACGGTGACCGTGGCCGGTTCCGTCAACGTCACGGCAGCCAGGGGCGGCGCATCGTCGAATACGGCCATCGGCAGCAACCCGACGGCGAGGTCCTTCGCGGTCGCCGCGATCGCCGTGGCGTGCTCGACCAAGGCGCGCGGCGAGAAGCTCGGCACCGTGGTCCCGGGCGCGAACTGCAGCACATCGACCGCGTAGTAGAGATCCCTCGCCGTGCACGACACGACCAGCGACTTCTGGAACGGGATCGGCAGGTAGCAGTTGCCGCCGCGCGAACGCATGCCAGCGAGCGGTTCCGGCACCCGTTCATGCTTGCCGCTGCACAGCAGCGCGAAGTCGACGCTCCACACCCGCGCGCCGTCGATGTCGAAATGCAACGTGCCCGACGGGTTGGCCGACCACACGCGCGCGATGGCCCCCGGCCCGGTCGCGTCGACCAGCACGTGCTCCTGGTGGCCCTCGCGTCCGACGGCGCGGACGTAGTGACCACGGTCGTTGTTCGCGTACCAGGCCGCCGGATCCGCTGGCCCACGCAGCGAGGCGCGATCGAAGCTGCTCCATTGCACACACCGTTCGCCGACCTCCGGCGACCGATGCAACCACGCCGGCTCGACCAGGCGCTGCAGCAGGTCCTCGAACGTGAACCGCTGCTGCGCACTGGCGGCGCCGAGCACCATCGCGACCGCCGCACCG
Organism: Candidatus Kuenenia stuttgartensis; assembly: GCA_945861365.1. Classification (GTDB taxonomy): domain Bacteria; phylum Planctomycetota; class UBA1135; order UBA1135; family UBA2386; genus UBA2386. Next base: position 7,763 of record CAMAUH010000008.1, on the reverse strand, counting down.
ATCCACAACGCACGCATCGCGGCATTCGAACGCTCACTGCGCCGACTCGCCAGCCCACCGTTGCGGTCCTAGCGCCGATCGCCACGATGCCGCCCCGTGCCCCGAAACGCCGCCCTCGCCGCCGTCCTGCTGCTCGCCGCCGCCCGCGCGATCGCCCAGGACGACCCACGCAACGAGTACGAACCGCTGCGCGGCATGGACCGCAACGGCCGCATCACGCGCCCGGCGGTGCCGGCCGACCTGCCGAACCACCCGCGCTGGCGCTACACGCCCCCTGGCCGCATCAAGCCCGGCAACGTGCTCGAGCGCTTCCTGGTCAGCTCGTTCGTGTCGCCGATCATCTTCCGCGAACAGGACATCGGTTTTGGCGGCGGCTTCGCGCTGACCGACGTCGACTTCCGCAACCAGCGCTACCGCGAGTTCGCCAACATCCTGGTCACCTACAGCGCCGAGGGCCAGCAGGCCTACCGCATCAACTGGTCGCGCTGGCTGCACGTGCGCGACGCGAACGAGGGCGGCGTCTGGCGCGAGGAACGCAACCGCGTGTTCGCGCACGCCGGCTACAGCAAGACGCTGACCCGCCGCTTCTACGGCTTCGGCAGCCGCACGCTGCGCAGCGACGAGACCAGCTACACCGAGGAACTGACCCATGCGGGCCTCGGCGTGCGGGTGTCGCTGCCGGATCCCGGCAGCGACTGGCTGGTGCGCACCGACATCGAACTGGCGCGCCACGGTCTGGCCCGCGGTGCAGTGCTCGGCCGACCCAGCACCGACGACGTGTTCGCCGGCGAGTTCCGCGACGGCGATGGCGTGGACCAGGTCTGGTGGGAGAACAGCGCCGGCTTCGACTCCCGCGACAGCCTGCACCAGGCCTACCGCGGCAGCCGCCTCGCCGGTCTCGCCAACGTGGCACTCGGCACCAGCGGCCAGCTCGGCGCCATCGTCGGCCTCGACGCGCAGCACACGATCTCGCTGCCGCCGCTGCTGCACCGCGGCGGCCTCACCGGCGAGGAGAACCCGCCCACCGACGTGCTGGCCGTCGGCGCGTTCGTGCACGACACCGTCGGCGACCTGCCCTACTACAGCCTGCCGAACCTCGGCGGCACGCACACGCTGCGCGGCTACATCCAGAACCGCTTCACCGACCGCGCCGCGGCCGCCTTCACCGCCGAGTACCGCCTCGCGATCGTGCCGCGCGGCATCACGTTCACCGACACGATCCGCATCGAACGCATCGGGTTGGCGTTCTTCTACGACGGCGGCACCGTCGCCAGCGGCGTCGAGAAGCTGCTCGACGCGCGCTACCACGACAGCTACGGCATCGGCTTGCGCTTCGCCTTCGCCCGCGAGGCGCTGTTCCGCGCCGACATCGGCTACAGCGACGAGGGCAGCATCTTCACGCTGGCGTTCGGCAACAGCTTCTGACCAGCAGCCGCGCGTCAGCGATTGCCGAACGCGCGCCAGCGGTCGGCCATCACGCCCTGCGGCGGCACGAACACCGCATCGATCTCGGGCAGGGTGCATTGCGCGAGCGGCTGGGTCCGCAGGGTGCGGCCCAGCAACCCGTGGCGCACCATGGAGAGCGCGTGGCCCTGGTAACCATGCTGCTCCAGCTCGTGGCGCAGTTCGGCGGCCGAGTAGCCGGCACGCCGTTGGTGGGCGTCGGCGACCTCGACGAACACCAACGGCCAGCGCGTGCTCAGCGTGCGGCGCAGGCCGCGCAGCACCGGCACCTCGAAGCCTTCGACGTCGATCTTGAACACCAGCGGGTGCTGGTGCGGCACCTTGGCCACCAGCTCGTCGCCGACGACGACCGGCACCGTCCATTTCGCGGTTTCCATGGCGCCCGCCGGCCCCGCGGCCGACAGCGAACCCCAGCCGGCATGGCCACTGAACTCGTGCAGCTCGGCAGTGCCCGCCTCGGCACCGATGGCGGCACCGACCACTTCCAGGTTGGCCAGCGAGTTCGCGGCGATGGCTTCGCGGATGCGCGCCTGCATGCGGGGATTCGGCTCGCAGGCCAGCACCCGGCCGGTCGGCCCGACGCGATGATGCGCCAGCAGGCTCAGCATGCCGAGGTTGGCGCCGATGTCGACGAAGGCGTCGCCGGACGCCAGGAACTGCATCAGGGCGGTCTGCAGCGGCAGGTCGTGGTAGCGACCGAGGCACCAAGTCAGCCGCTCCGACCAGTTCGCCAGATCGAGCCGCATCGTGTAGCCGTGCAGCTTGCCGCGCACGCTGGCGCTGCTGGCGCCGAGCCAACGCGGTTGGTCGCTGCCACCGGCCCAGTCATAGACTCGCCCCCACCCGGGAAGTTCGCGCCGCACGTAGCCGACCACCAGCTTCCAATACCAGGGAGAAGAGGGGGGCATCAATTCCAGGCAGCAGGCAATGGGCAGACGAGCACCATCGGCAAGGGTGCCACTGCGACTACAGCATGGCAAACACCGAGAGCGAGTTCGGCGCAGCTGGTCGCAGGCCAAGTTCAGACCCCGGGTGACACCTGCTCGCCACGCAGCCATGATGCGCGCGCCTCAGCGTGCTGTCCCCACGCCCTCTCGCGCATGCCGATCCATCGCATCTGCGTCGCTCTCCTGTCCGGCATCACGTTGTCGATGCCCATTGCGGCGCAAGACGCCATCGACGCCATCCGCTACGGGCGCGATGTGCGTCCGATCCTGGCCGACCGCTGCTTTCGCTGCCACGGCCCCGATGCGCAGTCACGCGCCGCGGACCTGCGTCTGGACGATCGCGAGTTGGCGACCGCCGCGCGCGAACACGGCGCCGCCATCGTGCCTGGCGATGCCGAACGCAGCCTGCTTTGGCAGCGCGTGCGCGCCCACGACGACGACCGCATGCCCCCCGCCGACAGCGGCAAGCAGCCTCTGTCGGCTGCCGAGCTCAACACCGTGCAGGCGTGGATCCAGGCCGGCGCCCACTACGAACCGCATTGGTCCTTCGTGCCGCCGCAGCGCCCGTCGGTGCCGACCGGTGGCGCCGCGCACCCGATCGACCGCTTCCTCGCGCAACGGCAACAGCACGCCGGGCTCACGCCAAACCCACCCGCCGACCGGGCGACGCTGGGGCGCCGCGCCTTCCTGGTGGTGACCGGGCTGCCGCCGACGCCGGCCGAACTCGAAGCCTTCGTCGCCGACAACCGCGCCGATGCCTTCGCGCGCCTGATCGACCACCTGCTCGACGACGAGCCGTACCGGACGCGGCACGCCGAGCATCTCGCACAACCGTGGCTCGATGCCGCCCGCTACGCCGACACCAGCGGCATCCACATGGATGCCGGCCGGCAAGCCTGGAAGTGGCGCGACTGGCTGCTCGATGCGCTGCGTGACGACCTGCCGTTCGACCGCTTCGTCGTCGAACAACTGGCCGGCGACCTGCTGCCCGACGCGACGCCGGAACAGCGCGTCGCCACCGGCTTCCTGCGCAACCATGTCACCACCGACGAAGGTGGCGCGATCGACGAGGAGTACCGCATCGAGTACGCCGCCGAACGCACGGCGACGGTGGGCAGCGTGTTCCTCGGCCTGACGCTCGGCTGCGCCCGCTGCCACGACCACAAGTACGACCCGATCCGCCAGGACGACTACTACCAGTTGTTCGCGTTCTTCAACAGCAACCGCGAGCCCGGCCTGTATTCGCAGGTGCCCGACAGCAATCGCGCGCTGGAGCCGTTCCTCGAGGTGCCGAACGCGGCGCAGGCCAGCCAGCGCGCGGCCTTGCACGAACAGCTGAAGGCCGCCGAGCTGGCGGTGCAGGAAGGCAGCTCCGAGGAAGCGGCCGCGTTCGCCGCCTTCACCACCGCCGAGCTGCAACCATTCGCCGACGCCTGGCAGTGGCTGCCGCCGACCGGCGCCACGTCGCGACACGGTGCGACCATGGCGATCGCGGCCGACGCGGCAGTGAACGTCAGCGGCGCGAATCCGGACCGCGACGACCACGAGCTGACGTTCGTGATCCCGCCCGGCGCCCAGCGTTGGCTGTGCCTGCAGGCTTTGACTTCGCCGGACCTGCCCGAGGGCAAGGTCGGTCGCGCGCCGAACGGCAACGTCGTGCTGCAGTACCTGCGGCTGCAAGCGCGGCCCGCGGGACGCGAAGGACCCTGGCGCACCGTCCCCTTCGCCTACGCGATCGCCGACACGGAACAGGAGGACGCCGACTTCGCGGTGACCAACCTGTTCGCCGACGACAAGCGCGGCTGGGCCATGGCAGCGCACCTGCAGCCGGCGCGGCCGATGCACGCAGCACTGCTGGCCGCCGAACCGTTCGGCAGCGACGAACCGACCGAGTTGCGCGTGCTGCTCCGCTACGACTCGCAGTACTCGCAACACGTGTTCGGCCGGGTGCGCATCGGCGTCGCCGACGCCCATCCCGCGATGCTGGCGAAGCTGCCGCTGGCGACCGATGGCTTCCACGTGGCGGGACCGTTCGAGGCCCCGCGCGCCAAGCTCTACGCCAAGTCCTTCGGACCGGAGCTGGCGACCGAGCTCGCCGCAGACCAGCGCTGGGGCGAAGTCGCCTGGCGCTTCGATTCCCGGCTGCGACTGCAGCGCGCCAACACCGAACTGCCCGACGGCAGCAACGCGACCTATGTCGCGCACACCGTGCACAGCCCCACGGCGCGGCGGGTGCGCGCGCAGCTCGGCAGCGACGACGGCTTCCAGTTGTTCGTCAACGGCCAGCTGGCCGGCCAGCGCGAAGTCGATCGCGGCGTCGCCCTCGACCAGGACCCGGTCGAGATCGACCTGCGCGCCGGCGCGAACCTCGTGGTGCTGAAGGTCGTCAACACCGGCGGTGCCGGCGGCTTCGCGCTGCGCTACGAGTCGGGGGCCGCCGAATGGGCCGCGGACCTGCGGCTGCTGGCGCTGCCCGAGCCGCTGGGTGCTGCTGGCCATGCCTCGCGCATCGGCCGCGCCTACCGCGAACTGCGTTCGCCGCACCACCAGGCGCGCCTCGCCGCGGTCACCGCCACGCAGAAGCAGCTGCGCGAACTGGAGGCCTCGATCCCGCGCGCGATGGTGATGCAGGAAGCCGAGTCGCCGCGACCGACCTTCGTGCTGACCCGCGGCGACTACGACAAGCCGGATCCGAAGCGACCGGTGCAGCGCGACATCCCGGCCGTGTTCGGCACGCTGCCGGCGGACGCGCCGAAGAACCGCCTTGGCCTCGCCCGTTGGCTGGTGTCGGAACAGAACCCGCTGCTGCTGCGCGTCGCGGTGAACCGGCTGTGGGAGTTCGTGTTCGGCGCGGGCCTCGTGCGCACCAGCGAGGACTTCGGCCTGCAGGGCGAGTGGCCGAGCCATCCGGAACTGCTCGACTGGCTCGCGGTCGAGTACCGCGCCCGTGGCATGTCGACGCGCGCGATGCTGCGCTTGCTGCTGACCAGCGCCGCGTTCCAGCAGCAGAACACCGTGCAGACGGACGCCGCCGCCCGCGATCGCGACAACCGGCTGGTCTGGCGCTTCAACCGCCGCCGGCTGCCCGCGGAGGCCCTGCGCGACCAGGCGCTGTATCTCGGCAACCTGCTGGTGGAACGCCAGGGCGGCCCGAGCGTGAAGCCGATGCAGCCGGCGGGTCTGTGGCAGGAAGTGGCGATGACGCAGTCCAACACGCGCGTCTACGAGCCGGGCTCCGGCGAGGACCTCTGGCGCCGCAGCCTCTACACCTACTGGAAGCGCGCCTGCCCGCCGCCGAGCTTGCTGATGCTCGATGCGCCGACCCGCGAGTTCTGCACGATCCGCCGCACCACGACCAACACGCCGCTGCAGGCGTTGGTGCTGTGGAACGACGAGCAGTTCCTGACGGCCGCGCGCGGCCTCGCGATCCGCGTCTGCAAGGAACCCGGCGACGACGCGGCGCGCATCCGCGCGATGCATCACCTGTGCACCGGCCGTATGCCGACGCCGGCCAATCTGCAACGCACGCTGGCCGCCCTGTCGCAATGGCGCACGCGCTATGCCGAGATGCCCGCCGACGCCAGCGACCTGCTGGGCGCCACGCAGCTGCCCGCGGACCAAACCGCCAAGGAACTGGCGCCGTTCGTGCTGCTCGCCAGCGTCTGCCTGAATCTCGACTCCACCCTGTGCATCGATTGACCATGGACCAGCTGCACCAGGCGCTGACCCGCCGCACGTTCTTCGGCCGTTCGGCCACCAGCATGTCGGCATTGCTCGCCGGCACCGCCTTGGCCAGCGATCGCCCCGCCACGGCGCCGCGGCACGACGACCGCCCGATCGGCCCGCACTTCGCGCCGCGCGCCCGCCGCGTCATCTACCTGCACATGGAAGGTGGTCCGAGCCAGCTCGACCTGTTCGACCACAAGCCGGGCCTGCGCGACTGGTACGACCGCGACCTGCCCGAGTCGGTGCGCAACGGCCAGCGCCTGACCGGCATGACCTCGGACCAGAAGCGCTTCCCGGTAGCACCGTCGGCGTTCGCGTTCACGCGCCACGACAACGGCGGCGACGGCCTGTGGCTCAGCGAAGCGCTGCCGTACCTGGGCACCGTCGCCAAGGAACTGTGCGTCGTGCGCTCGATGCACACCGACGCGATCAACCACGAGCCCGCGATCACCTTCGCGCAGACCGGCACGCAGCAGCCGGGCCGCCCGTCGTTCGGCGCCTGGGCCAGCTATGGCCTCGGCAGCGACAACCGCGACCTGCCGACCTTCGTCGTGTTGATCACGCAGGGCTTCGGCAACATGCAGGCGCTGGCCGCGCGCTTCTGGGGCAACGGCTTCCTGCCCGGCGAGCACCAGGGCTGCAAACTGCGCAGCAGCGGCGATCCGGTGCTGTTCCTGCGCGATCCCGCCGGCGTGTCGCGCGCCGACCGCGCCTCGATGCTGGCGCTGCAGACCGAACTGGCCCGCGAGGAACTCGCGCGCACGCTCGATCCGGAGATCGCCGTGCGCATAGCACAGCAGGAGATGGCGTTCCGCATGCAGACGTCGGTGCCCGAACTGGTCGACTTCGCCAACGAGAGCGAATCGACCTGGCAGCTGTACGGCGAAGAGGCCCGCAAGCCGGGCACGTTCGCCAGCAGCTGCCTGCTGGCCCGGCGGCTGTGCGAACGCGGCGTGCGCTTCGTGCAGCTGTACATGCGCGGTTGGGACCAGCACGGCAACCTGCCGTCGGAACTGCGCCAGCAGTGCAAGGCGGTCGACCGCCCCATCGCCGGGCTGCTGGCCGACCTCCGCCAACGCGGGCTGCTCGACGACACGCTGGTCGTGTTCGGCGGCGAGTTCGGCCGCACCGTCTACAGCCAGGGCGGCCTGTCGCGCGACAACTACGGCCGCGACCACCATCCGCGCTGCTTCACGATGTGGCTCGCCGGTGGCGGCGTGCGCGCCGGCCACGTGCACGGCGAGACCTGCGAACACGGCTACAACATCGTGCGCGATCCCGTCTCCGTGCACGACCTGCATGCGACGCTGTTGCACCAGCTCGGCTTCGACCACGAACGGCTCAGCTACCGCCACCAGGGCCGCGACTACCGCCTGACCGACGTGTACGGACGTGTCGTGCGCGACTTGCTAGCCTGACGCGGATGTTCGTCGCCGATCCGTCGCCGTGGCTCGCCGTGTTCGGGCGCGCCCATCCGGTGTTGCTGCACGCTCCGCTCGGCATGCTGCCCGCCCTGGCCGTGCTCGAGTTCGGGGCCGCGCTGCTGCGCCGCCCCTGCCCGCGCGGTGCGGTGCTGACGTTGGCGTGGCTGTGTGCTGCCGGTGCCGTGGCCGCCGCTGCATCGGG
>CAMAUH010000007.1 GCA_945861365.1 Candidatus Kuenenia stuttgartensis | reverse complement strand
CGGAACGCGGCCTGCTGCAGCCACGCGCGGCCATTCTTCGTCGCGTCGAAACCGCTGCGCAGCCGCCACACCTTCGCCAGCGCTTCCTGCACGATGTCGTCGGCGTCGGCCAGGTCGCGGCACAGCCGCCGCACGAACGTCCGCAGCTCGGGCAGCGCCTGCTGCAGGAACGCGGCGAACGCTTCGTCGGTGGTCGGCTGCACGGGGCTCGCGGGCATCGGTGCCGCCTCTACCGCAGCGACCCCGGGCGCGGTTGCGGGAATCCCGCGCATGCTCAGCCGCGCGCGGCTTGCACCCGCTCGCCGGTCGCGAAGAAGCCGCCGCCCTTGCCGTGGTGGATCGTGCGCGGCCCGTTCGCCGCGAACTGCCAGTCCCCGCGCGCGAACAGCGTGTCGTCGGCCCATGCGGCGATGCACTCCAGCACGAACAGGTCGTAGGCACCTTCCGCATTCGGCTCGGCGAGGCGCCGGCACTCGAGCCAGCAGGCGCAGCCGGCGACCAGCGGCGCCTGCACCAGGCTGGCGGCTTCCGCCACCAACCCGAAGCGCGCGAACTTGTCACCATCGCGGCCGCTGTGCGTGCCGACCGCGTAGGTGGCATCGACCTGCAGTGTGGTGGGCGCCTGCAGCACGCATTCGCCGCTGGCCAGCAGCAGTTCGCGCGTCAGCGTGTCGGCGGCGATCACGGCCGCGAACTTCGGCGGCTCGAAGTCGATCGGCATCACCCAAGCCGCCGCCATCACGTTCTGCCGGCCGCCATGCGCGGTGGACACCAGCACCGTCGGGCCATGGTTCAGCAGGCGATGGGCATGGCGGAGTTCGACAGCGCTGCGCATCCCCGCAAGATAGTCCGTCCCGTCAGCAGTTCTCCATGCGCGGTAAGTCCCCGAGCCCCGCTCCCGTCACGCCCGCCCCGTCAGCGCCGTTGAGCCGCGCCCGCTGCGGGCGTCGGCTCCTACGCAGGCGGGTCGGCCCCTCGGTCGTCGGTGTTCAATAGTCGGTGGAGAGCAGGTTGGTCTCGAACAGGTGGTAGATCGTGTAGTCCATGAACGCCGCCTGCGAGTAGAGGCGCGTGCCCTGCAGGCCCGCCGGCACCGTGCCGATCGAGGTCAGCGCGACGCCGCTGGCCATGTCGGTGATGACCACGTCCAGCAACAGGTAGTCGGTCCACATCGCCCCGAGGCCGAGGTTGACGAACACCGGGATGTCGCTCGGCTGGTTGCTGAAGCTCACCACGAAGAAGCAGAACGTGAAGCCGACCAGGTTGCCCTGGTGCGCGACCAGCTGCTGTGTGTCGCCGACCAGGCGCGTGGGCGCCGTCGACAGTGCGGGGGCGGCCGGCGCCTGCACGTCGAGGAACAGCTGGTTGCTGGTGCCGGAGCGATGGATCAGCAGCATCGGGTACTGGCTCGGCGCCAGTCCCTGCGGGATCGCGATCTCGACGGTGTCGATGCTGGTCGCGCGGAAGTAGCCCGTGTACCAGGCGCGCTCGTCCGTGCCGAGGATGCGCGGCCCGATGGCCACCTGTTCGCACAGGCCGATGTCGGTGCCGGTCAACTGCAGCGTCTGCATCGTCACGCTCGGCATCGCCGGCGTCACCGTCGACGTCACCACCATCGTCGGCAGCAGGCAGTCGCTGGACAGGTTCGCGTGCAGCGACACCGGTCCGGTGGGCGCGATGGTGTGCGAGGTCGGCGATTGCAGCAAGGTCGCCGCGAGTGCGCCGCTGACGCCGAAGAAGCGGTTGCCGCCAGCGCCGCCGAGCCCCACCTGCAGCGGGCCTGCGGTGCCGAGCTGGATGCTGCCGCCTACGTTGTTGCGCAGACCGCTCAGCGTGCCGTTCGCGCTGGTGTAGTAGCGCCACTGGCCGCTGTCGATCGGGCCACCCTGGGCCACGTACTCGGTCGGCAACAGCGTCTGTTGCGGCGAACCCGCGGGTGGGAAGGTGGCGGCGCCGGGCAGCACGCGGCCGCCGAGCTGCAGGTGCAGCGACCAGGCGTCGGCGAAGTCGAGCGGGTTGCGCAGCTCCACCTGCACGGTGGCATTGCCGGCCGCATCCTCGCTCCAGGTGCCCGCGGGCACGAACAGGTAGTCGCCGACGCCGCCGATGCCCAGCGCCAGCCGGTCGGTCGCGCCGCTCGCCGCCAGCGAACTGTCGACGTGCGAGAAGCAGAACTGCGTGTGGTCGCGCAGCTCGGCGCGCAGCTGCGCCGCGCCGGTCGGCGCCAGAGTGCCCAAGGTCGGCTGCTGCACGATGGTGACGTCGAGGTCCGCGGCGAGGCCGTCGAGCACGTTCTTGTTCGATGCGCCGACGCCGAGTTGCACCGGCTGCGTGACCGCCAAGGTCAGCAGGCTGCCGCCGTAGGCGCGCAGTCCGGTCAGGCTGCCCGTTCCCGTCGTGTAGTACGTGAACGTCGCGGGGTCCACCGGCCCGTTCGGCACGTAGGCGCCGGGCTGCAGCGTCACGGTTGGCGCGCCGAGCGGGGGATAGCCGACCTGGCTCGGTTGCAGGCGACCGCCGAGTTCGAGCACGAGATAGAACTCGCGGTCGATCGCGCTCTGCCGGCTCACGAACGCCGACAACCGCGCCGTGCCATCCGCGCGTTCTTCGAAGGCGCCATCGGCGAACAGCACGAGGTCGTCGGCGACGCCCGGGATCGACATCAGGAAGCCGCCGGGTTCGGTTGCACTCGCATCCGCGTTCGCGGGCACGATCGCTCCGCGCGGGGGGGATTGGGCCAGGAGCAACTGCGCTGCGAGCAGCACCGCAGCGCCACATTCCAACATGTGGGCACGAGGCATAGGAACGGCAATGGTAGCTGCACTGCCAATGCCGTCACGGGGTGGCGAGGGATTGGTGCCTGCCGGCGCCTCGCCTTCCCCGGTCGCATCGGCTATGCAGGGCCGCCGAAGTTCGCATGCCGGCCGCCTCGCCCCGCACCCCTCTGCCAACCAGCTCCCCGGCGGCGCCGCTGGCGCCGTTTGCCGGGTGGCAGTGGGGACTGGTGCTGCTGGCGACGGTGGTCGCTGCCTGGCTGCGGTTCCTGGACCTCGGCACCTGGTCGTTCTGGGTCGACGAAGCGCACACCTGGCGCGATGCGACGATGGACCTCGCCGGCGGCAACGGCTTCCTCGACAGCCAACGCAGCCTCTACCCGCTGACGTTCTTCCTGCTGCGGTCGCTGATCGACTTCGCGGGCCTGCAGGAGAACGAATGGTCCATGCGCCTGCCGTTCGCGCTGGTCGGCATCGCCACCGTGCCGCTGCTGGCGTCGTGCGGGCGCAAGCTGGTCGGGCCAGGTGCGGCGGTGCTGTCGGCGTGGCTGTTGGCGCTGCACCCGTGGCACGTGTTCTGGAGCCAGAACGCGCGCGGCTACGTGCTCGTGGTGCTGGCCGCGGTGCTGGCCGCGGACCGGGCGCGCGAGCTGGTGCAGACCTACCGCGTGCGGGATGCGGTGCTGCTCGGCGCGGCGGTGCTGCTCGGCGTGATCAGCCATCCGACCGGGGCGATGCTGGCGATCGCGGTGGTGGCGGTGTTCGTGGTGCGGCGCGCGCTGCGTTGGCGACTGCGCACGCGCTGGATCGCCGCCATCGTCGCGCCGTTGGTGCTGTGGTACCTGCCGGTGGTCGCCGAGCACTTCTTCAGCGACTTCATGAAGAGCAAGCGCGGTGCGTCGACGGACCACTTCCTGCGCACGTCGGCGTTCTACTTCCGGCCGGCGCTGCTGCTGCTGGCCGTCGCCGGCGGCGTGCTGTTCGAGCCGCGCGCGCGGCTCGGCAAGCTGCTGTTGGCCAGCTTCGCGTTGGCGCCGTTCGCGGTGATGCTGCCGATGTCCGACGAAGTGAAGGTCACGGCGCGCTTCGCGATCTGTGCGCTGCCGGCGCTGGTCTGGCTGGCGGCGGCGGCGTGCACCCAGCTCGCCGCCATGCTGTGGAACAACTTGCAGGTGCCAGCGCGCGGCCGGTTGCTGGCCGCGGCGATGTTGCCGTTGCTGTTCGGCGGCGAACTCATGCAGCAGCTGGTGGACTACTACACCGTGCAGCACGGCCAGCGCGGCGTTTGGCGCGAGGCGGCCGAGTTCCTGCGCCGGCGCTTCGATGGCGCGCCGATGCGCGTGCTCACCGTCAATCATCCGACGATGCTGTTCTATCTGCGGCCAGGGCATTGGCGCAGCCAGGTGCCAGCCGGTGACGAAGGCAACCACGTGTTGCCGCTGATCCGCTGGATGTGGGAGGAGGGCAAGAACGAGGCGAAGCAGCCGGTGCACGAACCCGGCCTCGCCAACCACTTCGCCTGGCATCTGCAGCAGGCCAAGGCCAGCAAGGCGCAGTTCGCGGTGGTGGTGACGATGCCCGAGCTGGTCGAACAGGATCGCACCAGTGGCTTCCGCGTGCATCTCGCCCAGCACTTCGAGCTGGCGGCCTACCTGCCGTGCTGGATCGGCCCGAAGGACGAGAGCATCCACGTCTACCTGCCGAAAGGACCATGAACGAACTGCTTCGACTGCTGGTTGTCCTCTGTGCGATCTTGCCCGGCTGCCTGCGCGCGCAAGCGAAGGCGGCGGCGATCACCGTCGACGTGTGCGTCTACGGCGCGACCTCCGCGGGCATCGTCGCGGCGATCACCGGCAAGCAGCTCGGCCTGACGGTCGTGCTGCTCGATTGCGACGATTGGGTGGGCGGCCTGTCGACGTCGGGGCTCGGCGCCACCGATGTCGGCAACAAGGACGCGATCGGCGGTCTGTCGCGGTCGTTCTATCGCCGGTTGCGAGCCCACTACGACCGCCCGGAGGCGTGGACCGCGGAGTCGCGCAGCGCGTTCGCCAGCCGTGGCCACGAACCGGGCAGCGACGCCGCGTGGACGTTCGAACCGAGCGTCGCGCAGGCGACCTTCGCCTCGATGCTCGGTGAGGCCGGCATCGAGCCCCTGCGCGCGCGGCTCGATCGCGGTGCTGGCGGCGTGCAGAAGGACGGCGCGCGCATCGTGTCGCTGCGCACCGAAGCGGGGGCGATCGTCACCGCGAAGCTGTTTCTCGACTGCAGCTACGAGGGCGATCTGCTGGACTCCGCCGGTTGCTCGTTCCGCGTCGGCCGCGAAGCGAATGCCGAGTTCGGTGAGACGCTGGACGGTGTGCAGACGCGCAACGCGACGCACCACCAGTTCACCGTCGCGGTCGATCCCTACGTCGTGAAGGGTGACCCCAAGAGCGGTTTGCTGCCTGGCATCGCGGCCGAGGGCCCTGGCGTGGAAGGTGCTGCCGACAAGCTGATGCAGGCGTACTGCTACCGCCTGTGCGCCACCGACGTCGCGGCCAATCGGGTGCCGTGGCCGAAGCCCGACGGCTACGACGTGCGCGAGTACGAAGTGCTGCTGCGCTACTTCGAGGCCGGCAGCACGCTGGCGCCGTGGCACCCGGTCGGCATGCCGAACCGCAAGACCGACAGCAACAACAACGGCGCGTTCTCGACCGACTGGATCGGCGGCAACCACGCGTGGCCGACCGCGGACTACGCGACGCGGGCGCGCCTCGCCGTTGCCCACCGCCGCTACCAGCAGGGCCTGCTGTGGACGTTGGCGAACGAGCCGCGCGTGCCGGCGAAGATCCGCGCCGAGTTCCAGCGCTACGGTCTCGCCCGCGACGAGTTCCAGGCCCACGGCAACTGGCCACCGCTGCTGTACGTGCGCGAAGGCCGGCGCCTGGTCGGCGAGTGCGTCGTCACCGAGCACCACTGCATGGGCAAGGAGATCGTGCCCGACCCGGTCGGCATGGGGGCCTACGCGATGGACAGCCACAACGTGCAGCGCTACGTCGGCCCGGACGGCACCGTGCGCAACGAAGGCGACGTGCAGGTGAAGGTGCCGGCCCCGTACGGCATCCCGCTGCGCGCGCTGTTGCCCAAGCGCAATCAGGCGAGCAACCTGCTGGTTCCGGTCTGCTGCAGCAGCACGCACATCGCCTACGGCTCGATCCGCATGGAGCCGGTGTTCATGGTGCTGGCCGAGTCGGCGATGCGCGCCGGGGCGCTGGCGCTGGCGCGCGGCATCGCGGTGCAGGACGTGCCGTATGCCGAAGTGCGCGAACGCCTGCTCGCCGCCGGACAGGTGCTGCAGTGGCCCGCGCCGAAGAAGTGACCTGACGCGGTCCTTGCCGGGGACCGGGCGCCCCGCCGATCATCGCGGCATGCCGTTCCTCCGCGCCGTCCTGCCGTCTGCCTGCCTGCTGCTCTGCTCGCTGCCCGCGCAGGAACCCACCGACGCGCCGGATCGCACGCCGAGCGACTTCGTGCGTTTCGTGACGGTCGGCGATGGTGGTCACCTCGACACCGCCATCACGACCTACAAGAAGGGCGGCGTCGAACTGCTGCTGTTCGGCGCCGTGCACATCGCCGACGTCGCCTGCTACCAGGCCCTCAACGACCGCTTCACCACCTGCGACGTGCTGCTGTACGAACTGGTCGCCGAACCGGACCATCGGCCGACGCGCGATCGCGAAGAGTCCGGCTTCAATCCGGTGGCGCTGCTGCAGAAGGGACTGAAGAACTCGCTGGAGCTGGCGTTCCAGCTCGACGAGATCGACTACCAGGCGCCGAACTTCGTGCACGCGGACATGACGCCGGAGGAGTTCGCCGACAGCATGGCGGAGCGCGGCGAGAGCATGCTGTCGATCATGGTCGGCATGATGACCGCGGGCATGGAGCAGCAGCGCAAGCAGGCGGGCGAAGCGGCCGAGCGGCAAGCTGCCGGCGAAGCCGATGGCGACAAGAAGGCGCCGCCCGCATTCGATCTCGTCAGCGCGTTCCGCAAGGGCGAGGGCCGGCACCTGCTGCGCATGAACTTCGCGCAGCAGATGGAACAGATCGAGATGCTCGCCGTCGGCGGCAAGGACGGCAGCACGCTGCTCGAAGGCCGCAACGAGAAGTGCCTCGAGGTGCTGCAGCGCGAGCTGGCGAAGGGGCGCAAGCGCATCGGCATCTACTACGGTGCGGCCCACTTCCCGCACATGGAGCGGCGCCTCGTGCAGGATCTCGGCTTCGCCAAGACCGGCCACGAGTGGCTGGTCGCGTGGGACTGCAAGAAGCGCCCGGATGCGAAGTTCGACCGCGAGCTGGTCCGCGCGCGGCAGCGTTGCCGCGACGAGCTCGACCAGCTGGGCAAGGCGGTGCGGGCGTTCGCCGCCGCCAACGGGCGGGACGTGGTGCCGACTCCCGCGCAACTCGCGCAAGCGACCGTCGCCGAGCCGGCGCGCTATGCGGGGCCGCTGCAGGATCCGTGGGGCCACGACTACGTGGTGCGCAAGCGGCCGACCGGCACGCGCTGGGAAGTTGCCAGTGCGGGTCAGGACGGCGTGTTCGGCGGCGACGACGATCTCGTGCTGGTCGAGGCGCGGCGCGGCGGCCTGCGCTGACCGCGCCTCACCAGTTCGGCTGCTTGCCGAGTTCTTGCGGGCGCGACTTGCTGTTCGCCGCGAGCCAGCCGCTCCACGCTGCCAACCGCGCGATGCTCTCCATGCGTACGTAGTCGAGGCGATCGGGCGTGTCGGTGACCTGGTGGTAGTCCGGGTGCTCGCCGTCGCAGAAGAACACCACCGGCACGCCGTGCTTGGCGAAGTTGTAGTGGTCGCTGCGTTCGTAGTACTGGTCGCCGCTGGTGAACGTGATGCCGAAGTGGCGGCCGAGGCCCACCGCTTCGCGCACCAGCGACGAGAACTTGGCATGCTCGTGGCTCGGCGTGATCTGCATCTGCGTGCTGCCGTCCTTGTCGCCGGGGCGGCCGATCATGTCGATGTTGATGTCGGCGACGATGCGTTCGAGCGGCCAGGTCGGATGCGACGCGTACCAGTCCGAACCCCACAAGCCGAGTTCCTCGCCGCTGACCGACAGGAACACCAGCGAGCGTTCCGGTCGCGGACCACCCTGCGCGAACGCTTCGGCGAGCTCGAGCAGGCCGGCGGTGCCGCTGGCGTTGTCGTCGGCGCCGTTGAACACGTCGCCATCGAGCCGGCGGCCGACATGGTCGTGGTGGGCCGAGAACACCAGCGCCTCGCTCTTCTTGCCGGTGCCTTCGAGCCAACCGACGACGTTGGTGCCCTGGCCGTTGTCGTCGCTCTTGACGACGAGCGACAGTTTGCCGGTCGCCTTGTCGTTGGCCGGCTTGCCGGCCGGCAGGCCGGCGTCGTCGAGCGTCAAGCCGACGTGCGCGAACAGCGTTTTGCTGTGTGCCGGGGACAACACGAACAGCGGCACCTTCGTCTGCAGCTTGCTGCCACCCTGCCCGTAGCGCAGCTGCGCGTGGTCCGGCAGCAGGCCGCGGTAGTTCAGCGCGTTGGCGAGGCTGGTCGAATCGCCGACCAGGCAGACGATGCCGACCGTGGCGCCCTGCATCGCCAGCTGCTGCGCGACGTCGGCGAAGCGCTGCACGGCCTGCAGGTCGGCGCCGGCGCCGCCGCCGCGCGACGGTGGCAGCACCACGAACGGCAGCTTGCCGAGCAGACCTTGCGGTACCTGGCTGGCGCTGCCGTTGCCGCAGAACACCAGCTTGCCGGTCAGCGCGATCTTGCAGTCGTCTTCGGCCGGCAGCACCGCGAAGTCGCGATCGATCTTGCTGGTGCCGAGCGTCAGCATCGTCGCCGATTCGAGGTAGGTGCGGCGCAGCGGGTAGCTCTGTACGAACGTCTTCTTGTCGCCCAGCGGCTTCAGGCCCAGCTTCTGGAAGTGGTCGGCGACGTACTTCGCCGCTGCCAACTGGCCCTTGCTGGCGGTGTGGCGGCCCTGGCGGGCGTCGTCGGCGAGCCAGTAGGCGTGCGTGCGCAGGCCCGCGCGGTCGATGCGCAGCAGGTGCGGTGGTGCACCGTCCGGCACTGCGGCGGGCGGCCCCAGGTCGGGCAGCTGCGGTGCTGCCGTCGGCGGCGGCGACTGCGCCAACGGGGTGCCGGCGGCGCCAGTGAGCGCGAGCAGGACGAGGAGGCCGGCGCGCATCCCGTTCACTGCAGGACGATCAGCGCCGCGTTGCCGAGCAGGAAGCCGAGCGGGTTGTTGGCCAGCACCGCCGATTGGCAGGTCACCAGGTAGCCGGGGAATCCCGACGGGACCTGGAACGGCGAAGCGGCCGTGCCGCTGGCGCTGGTCACGAACACATCGCCAGGGATCAGCGGTTGCGAGAGGGGCAGGTAGACCGTGCAGTTCGGCAGGCCGAGCGGCGCGCCGACGGTGTCGAGGCCGAGCGAGAAGTAGTTGGCGCCGAGGCTGGACGGCACGGTGTTGCCGTGCGTGATCTGGATGGACGCCCCGCCGGTAGGCGTGCCGGCGAACGCCGTGGCCATCGTCCCGGCGCCGACCGGGCACCCGGTGCCCCAGGTGCCGCTCTGGCCGGGCAGCATGTAGGTGACGACCAGCGTCGGGGGAACCGCGCCGCCGTTGCGGGAATCGAGCCGATGCGCCGTGCTCGTTTGCGATTCGTTGGCGGCCTTCAGCAGCCAGCCGTAGTTCTGCGCGGGGTTGTTGAGCCAGAACTGCACGTCGGCGACCGCTCCGTCGGTGGAGTTGCCGATCGCCAGGCCGCCGTTCGGCATCGACAGCGTGCAACTCGGCGTCGCCACGAAGTCGCCGCCCGGGGTGGTCCACTGGGTGCCGGGCACGATGCGCTGCGTCCACGTGGCATCGCCGTTCTGCGCCGGGGCGCCCTGGCCGCCGGCGGGGCCGCCCGAGTTGGAACTGCCTTCGCCCCAACCCTGCGTGGCGCGGTGCACATTGGCGGTCACCGGCAGGAAGGCGACCGCTTGCACGACGTTCATCTGCAGCGAGGCCGCCAGGATCTTCGCACCGGCCGGAATCGAGCTGCCGATGGCAAAGCGCACCAGCGCGCGCCGCGGGCTGCCCTGGGAGGTCACGCCGACGAAGACGCTGGCGCCGCTGCCGTTGCTGCGGGTGTTGGAACTCGCGTACAGCGTCGTGTCGCGATCGCATGGCACCGACACGGTGGTCTGGGCGGCGGCCGTCGCGGCAGGCAGGAGTGCGAGGAAGAGAGTGGCTAGGCGGTGAGGGGACATGGAGGTGCGGGGCGAGGAGTGGCGAGCAGCATACGGAAACGGCTGGCCGCGACCCGCAGTTCGTTTGCCGCCGTCGATCGTTCAGCGTGCCGGCAGCCGATCGACCGCTGCGCGCAGGTTGTCGGCGTCGAACCAGCCGGTGCGTGCGGTGATGACGCCGTCGCGGCCGACGCACAAGCCGAGGTTCGGGGCCTGGCCGAGGGCGTGCCACGACGCATCGTCCATGGTATCGACGAACACTGCCATGCCGCCGGCCCAGTCGTTGGCGTAGCGCCGCGCCAGTTCGAGCCGTGCGGCGAGCGTGGTCGGTTGGCGCACCAGCACAGCGTCCCTGGTGTTGGCCGCGGGCACCCACGGCACGCCGGTGTACGGGCAGGCATCGCCGTCCGGGTGCGCGTCGACCGTGTAGACCATCACGAACATCGCACGTTCCCCGAGTTCCCGCTGCAGTGCCGTGACGGCGGCTTGCTGGCGCCGCGCGACATCGCAGGTCAGCGAGCAGGTCACCAGCACCAGGGCGCGCCCGGCGGTGCGGGCGGCCAGGTCGACCGGTTCGCCGTCGAGACCGACCAGCGACAACCGCGGCAACGGTTGGCCTGGTTGGCAACCGGCTTCGGTGAAGCGCCGCGAGGCTTCGGCCAGGCTGGGGCGCGCCGTGAAGATGGGCGGTTGCACAGGGCCGCTCGGCCCCGGGCTCGGGGTGGCGGTGCCGCAGGCTGCCAACGACAGCAACACCGCAGACCAGGACGGGTGCGTACGCATCGCGGCAAGGTAACCGGCTGCGCAGACGGGCGGCTGTGTGCGCCGTTCGCTACCCTGCGCCGGCGCGCGCCGCGCGTTCCTCATGCTGGTACCTGCTCGCTGCGTCGTGTTCCGGTTCCTGATCGCCTGGACGCTGTTCGCGTTCGCTGCGTCAGCGCAGGTCGCCGCGAGCCCGCCGGCGCGCGAACTCGTGCTGCAGAACCTGGCGCCGAACGCGCGGCGGGAAGGTGCGGCCGTCGTGGTGCCGTTCGCGCCGGGCGCGGTCGCGGAGCGACCTGCGCTGCACGTCGCCAACACGCGGACCGAATGGCAGCCGTTCGGCGCGCGCTGGCCCGATGGCTCGCTGCGGCAGGCGCTGTGCTTGTTCGAGGCCGAAGTCGCGGCGTTGGGGGAACTGCGCGTCGCCCTGGTCGATGGGGCCGGGCCCGAGCTGCCGACCGGACCGATCCCGCTGCCGGCGGTCGAGCTGACCGTCGTCGCGCGCGTCGCCGGCGTGCTCGAACGCGTGCAGCCGGCGTTCGTCGTCGACCTCGAGCACAACGCGCTGCGGCGCGTCGCGCTGCTGCGCGGTCGCGTCGGCGCCTCCGGCTTCGTCGCCGAGGTGCAGCTGACCGTGTGGCGCGACCAGGCGCATGCGCACTGCGACGTGGCCGTGTTCTGGTCCGATCCGCGCACGCCGGCGATGCAGTGCAAGGTCGACGAGCTGCGCATCGAGAGCGTCGGCATGTTCCTTTTGCTGCGCCACACCGGCCGCTTCGGCATCACGCAGCAGCGCTTCGCCACCGGTACCCATTGCACGCTGGCGCGCGGCAACACGTTCGGCGACGGCCAGGGCGTGCGGCGCTGCGGCGTGCTGCTGCCGGCGGTCGCTGCCAACCCGCTGTTCGACAACACGCAGCGCGCGGCCGCGACGGCGCCGTTGCTCGGCGCCACGTCCTGGCGCGATTCGGGCGCGTTCGGTCCGTTCGGCTACGTGCCCGAGCTGCCGCCGTGGCTGCAGGGGCGCGCGGTGCGGGCGCACCTGGCGCAGCGGCATCGCGCCTTCGTCGACAGCGACCGGCCACCCGGCGATCCGTTCGCGTTGATGCCGCACGGCCTGCAGCGCATGGCCGGGCAGACCGGCGACCAGGAGGACTTCGGCGTCTGCAAGCTGTCGCTGGTCGCGAACACCGGGCTGCCGAGCTTCCTGCTCGAGGTCGAGGCCTCGGTGCTGCAGGAGGCTTGCCGGCCGGTGCACTTCTACGAAGCCGACGGCACGCCGGTCGAGCCGGCGAAGCATCCCGATTGGGTCGTATGGTCGGGGCGCACGCATTGGCACGGCGGGGTGTCGACCGATCGGCTCGGCAAGCCGGTGCCGGAACCGGCGTTCGACTCGCATGGCTACACCGGCAAGGACCGCGAGCACTGGAGCAGCAACTACCTCGGCGCCTACGCGCTGCTGACCGGTGCGCATTGGGCGCGGGACGAACTGGCGAACGAAGCGCGGCTCTACCTCGCCGGCCAGACGATCGATCCGCGCTTCACGACTTCGCACTCGGGCGCGCCGCGCGGCGGCGGCCGCACCGCCCTCGCTGCCGCGTGGAACCTGCTGGTCCGCGGCGATGCGGCGCTCGCGGCGCGCATGGACGAACGCATGGAACGCGTCTACTACCAGGAATGGTCGGGGCGCACGCTGCGGCCCGACCAGGTGCGCACGATGTCGTTCAGTGGCCCGGACCCACGCATGCTGCAGGGTGGCGGGCCGTACTGGAACCCGTGGCAGGACGCGCTCGCAGCGGTCGGTTTCGCCGCGCACCATCTCGTGACCGGCAACGCGCACGCGCGCGAACTGGCCGAAGCGCTGGCGGCGAACGTCGTGCGCCACGGCTGGCTCGTCACACCGCAGCGCATGCAGATCGCCACGGCGCTGCGCTGGCAGGACGGTGCGCCGCTGAGCGCCGAGCAATGGCAGCGCTCCGACCCGAAGGACATCCAGCTCGCCGACGGCACCGGGTTCGCCGAATGGGCGCTCGGCGCGGTCGAGATCGCGCGCGTCGTCGCCGAGCGCGACGGCGACCAGGAACTCGCCGCCCGCTGCGCCGCCATCCAGCAGCGCGCGCGCACCGGCCGCGCGCAACCGCGCGATGGCGGCATCGATCGTGGCACCGAGTGGGACGCGGTGCGCTGGCCGCCGCGATGACGAGCGCCGTCCGGACCGCTGCCAACACCCGCAATCGCCGTTGAGCCGCGCCCACTGCGGGCGTCGGCTCCAACGCAGGCGTGCCAAGCCCGCGATCCGCCCGCCGTCTAATAGCGACGCGCGCGGGTCTCGAGCGCGTAGGGCGGGATCTCGGCCAGTTCCCGTTCGTCCAGCGCGTACTGCTCGCAGACGACGCTCAGGCGCAGCCCGGGCGTGTCGACGCGCACGACGGAATGGGTGAGGTCGCCATCGAAGCGCAGCAGGGTCCCGGTCGTCGGCCGCACCTTCGCCAGCACCTTCTTGCCGCGCTGCAGCACCAGCTCGCCGCCGCGCATGCCGGCGGGCACTTCCGCGTACAGCACGCTGACCTGCAGCGGTGTGCTGACGTCCTTGCAGTAGGCGCGCAGGCTGCGGTCGATGTGCGGGTCGACGCGCGAGCCGGACTCCAGCTGCAGCGGGTTCAGGTAGAACGCGTTGCAGTCCGGGCGCAGCGCCTGCTGCAGGTAGGGCGCAAGGAACGGGAACTCGACGGCGACCCGCCCGGTCTGCTCGCGCACGAACACGACCGAGAAGCCGCGCGTGGCGACGAAGTCCCGGTTCAGGTTGTTGACCGTGAAGTAGGGGCACTTGCGGACACCGGCGCGCAGCGCTTCGAGGTAGTCCGCCGGGAACGCATCCGGTGTCGCGGTGTAGCCGCTTTGGGCCATGGCGATCAGCCGCGGGCGGTGCCACCGCCAGATAAGCAGCCGAGCGCTGCAGGACGCAGCGCTCGGCGCAGGTGGTACACCCGGGAGGAATTGAACCTCCAACCACCAGATTCGTAGTCTGGTACTCTATCCAATTGAGCTACGGGTGCCCGTTTGGGGCGCGGGACGCTAGCCACCGCGCGCCTCCCGTGCAAGCGAGTTTTTGCGGTCGCCGCCGTGGACCGCGGCTTCGCTACGAACGCATCAAACTCGGCGTGCGCCAGAGCGGACCCCTGGACCGCTCCATGCGGCATCTCTACCGTGCTCGCCCTTCATGGCGGCAGACGCGCCGCGTGCCCCTGTCCACGATTCCATGTCCACGTTCGATCTGTCCAAGTACGGCATCAAGGTCACCAACGTGCTCCGCAACGCGGAGCCCTCCATCCTGTACGAGCAGGCGCTGAAGCGCGGCGAAGGCGAGATCGTCGCCAGCGGCGCGCTCGCCGCCCGCAGCGGTGCCAAGACCGGCCGCTCGCCGAAGGACAAGCGCATCGTCGACAGCGAGCCGTCGACGAAGGACGTGTGGTGGGGCGACGTCAACATCAAGTTGACGGACAAGACCTTCACGGTGAACCGCCAGCGCGCGATCGACTTCCTGAACACGCGCGACCAGCTCTACGTCGTCGACGGCTTCGCCGGCTGGGATCCGAAGTACCAGATCAAGGTCCGCATCGTCTGCCTGAACGCGTACCACGCGCTGTTCATGTGGAACATGCTGATCCGCCCGACCAAGGAGCAGCTCGCCAGCTTCGGCGACCCGCACTACACGATCTTCAACGCGGGCCTGTTCCCGGCCAACTCGCAGACCGACTCGATGACCAGCTCGACCTCGGTGTCGCTGTCGTTCGAGCGCGGTGAGTTCGTCATCCTCGGCACCCAGTACGCGGGCGAGATGAAGAAGGGCGTGTTCACGATCATGAACTACCTGATGCCGAAGCAAGGCGTCATGTCGATGCACTGCTCGGCCAACGAGGGCAAGGACGGCGACGTGTCGCTGTTCTTCGGCCTGTCGGGCACCGGCAAGACCACGCTGTCGGCCGACCCGCGCCGCCAGCTGATCGGCGACGACGAGCACTGCTGGAGCGACGACGGTGTGTTCAACATCGAAGGCGGCTGCTACGCGAAGTGCATCAACCTGACGCGCGAGCAGGAGCCCGAGATCTACGACGCGATCCGCTACGGCTCGGTGCTGGAGAACGTCGTCTACGACAAGCAGACGCGCGTCGTCGACTACACCAACCAGTCGATCACCGAGAACACGCGCTGCAGCTACCCGGTCGAGTACATCCCGAACGCGAAGATCCCCTGCACGGGCAAGCACCCGAAGAACGTCATCTTCCTGACGTGCGACGCGTTCGGCGTGCTGCCGCCGGTCAGCAAGCTCACTCCTGAGCAGGCGATGTACCACTTCATCTCGGGCTACACGGCGAAGGTCGCCGGCACCGAGATGGGCGTGAAGGACCCGGAGACGACGTTCTCCGCGTGCTTCGGCGCCGCGTTCATGGTCTGGCACCCGACCAAGTACGCCGAACTGCTCGCCGACAAGATCGGCAAGAACGGCAGCCAGGCGTGGCTCGTCAACACCGGCTGGAGCGGCGGTGGCCCCGGCACCGGCAAGCGCATGAGCCTGAAGTACACGCGCGCGATCCTCGACGCGATCCACGACGGCTCGCTGAGCAAGGCTGCGACCGTCACCGACCCGGTCTTCGGCCTGATCGTGCCGACGGCCTGCAACAACGTGCCGGCCGAGATCCTGATCGCCAAGAACACGTGGGCCGACAAGGCCGCCTACGACGCGAAGGCCAAGCTGCTCGCCGGCCTGTTCGCGAAGAACTTCGGCAAGTACGCCGATCGCGCCAGCGAGAAGATCCGCAACGCCGGCCCGAAGGTCTGAGCCCCTTGTGGCCGCGTCCGCGGCCACGCCGAGCTCGAGAATCCGATCTCGAGCTCTGAGCGACCCCGCCAGCGCGGTCGCAGTGACGGCGTAGCATGCGCGGATGCGCTGCTACGCCGTTTTCGTTCTGCTCGCGACGTGGTCCTGCCTGTCGGCCCAGGCGCCATCGGACCTGCGCGGCCGCATCGAACTGCTGGGTGCCGACCTGCGCGATCTGGCGCGTCGCCATGACGTGCCGATGTCGAACGAGCGGGCCACGCGCCTGCGCGCCCGCTTCGAGCAGGAGCAGCGCGAGCTCGCGGCGCTCGGGTTCGATGGTCTGGACCGCGAGGCGCGCGTCGACCTGCTGTTGCTCGAGAACCATGTCGCGCGCGAACTGGCGCATCTCGCCGACTCGGTGGCGCGCGACGACGAGGTGCGCGAGCTGTTGCCGTTCGCCAGCCGCATCGTCGAGCTGGCGGAGGCGCGGCGACGCCTCGAGGACGTGGCGCCGCGCGCTGCCGCGGACGCGGTCGAGGAACTCGGCAAGCACGTCGAGGTGGTGCGCGCAGCACTGCAGAACGGCCGCTTCGACCGCTTCGCCCCGGCCGCGCTGGCGCGCGCTTCGCAGCGCCTCGGCGCGTTGCGGCGCACGCTGGCGAGCTGGTTCGAGTTCCGCGATGGCTACGACCCGCAGTTCGGCTGGTGGGTCAAGGCGCCGTTCGCCGCCGCCGACGGCGCGCTCGAGAAGTTCGGCAACCTGCTGCGCGACAGCGGCCCTTCCGGCGACCGTTCGCTGGTCGGCGACCCGATCGGCGAGGCGGCGCTGCTGCGCGAACTCGCGTTCGAGTGGATCCCGTACTCGCCGGCCGAGCTGGTCGCGATCGCCGAGCGGGAGTTCGCGTGGTGCGACGCGGAGATGGCGAAGGCGGCCCAGGAACTCGGCGCCGCCGATTGGCGGGCCGCGCTGGAGCTGGTCAAGCAGCGCCATCGCGAGCCCGGCGAGCAACCGGCGCTGGTCCGCGAACTCGCGCTCGAGGCGATCACGTTCCTCGAGCAGCGCGACCTGATCACGATCCCGCCGCTGGCCAAGGAGTGCTGGCGCATGGGCATGATGTCGCGCGAGGCGCAGCGCACGAACCCGTTCTTCCTCGGCGGCGAGACGATCCAGGTGTCGTTCCCCACCGACGCGATGGCGCACATCGAGAAGCTGCAGGCGCTGCGCAGCAACAACGAGCACTTCTGCCGCGCGACGGTGCACCACGAGCTGATCCCCGGCCACTGGCTGCAGCAGTACTCGCAGGCGCGCCACCACACGTACCGCGACGCGTTCGACACGCCGTTCTGGATCGAGGGCTGGGCGCTGTACTGGGAGATGCGCATGTACGAGCTCGGCCTCGCCAAGGGCCCGCACGACCGCGTCGGCATGCTGTATTGGCGCAAGCACCGCTGCGCCCGCATCGTCTTCTCGCTGAACTTCCACCTCGGCCGCTGGAGCGGGCCGCAGTGCGTCGACTACCTGATCGATCGCGTCGGGCATGAACGCGCCGCTGCCGAGGGCGAGGTGCGGCGTTCGCTGAGCGGGGCCTACGGGCCGCTGTACCAGGCCGCCTACATGCTCGGCGGCTTGCAGCTGCGCGCGCTGCACGGCGAACTGGTCAAGACCGGTGCGATGGGGGAGAAGGCGTTCCACGACGCGGTGCTGGCGCAGAACTCGATCCCGATCGCGATGGTGCGGCAGGCGCTCGGCAAGGAGCCGGTGGTGCGGCAGGCGAAGGCCTGGCGGTTCGCCGACTGAAGTCCTGTTGCGCGGCGTTGCGGCATTGCTGAAGGCGGGGCTTGGCAAGCTGACCGCCTCCTGCCGATACTGCGTCGCGGTCCCGGCTGATGTCCAGCCGGGCCGTTGTTCCATTGGAGGCAAGGATGCGAATCAAAGCAGGCATGCTGCTCGCTGCGTTCGCTCTGGCCATGCCGCTGGCTGCACAGACTGCAGCCCAGCCGGCGAAGCCGAGCGAAGCGACCGAGAAGTTGTTCAAGCTGGAAGTCTCTGGGCTCGGTGGTTGAGGGGCGGCGAGCGACGCCGCGAGGGTCCGTGCGATCCTCATCAAAGACCCCAACCTGAAGAACCTGATCTTCGACACCACCGGCATCGGCTACTTCGAAGGTGGCAAGACGGTGCCCGACGCCGCGGGGCTGAATGCGATGCTCGAGAAGGGCCGCATCACCAAGATCAAGGTGACGCGCGTCACCGAAGTCGAGATCCCGAAGGCCGTCGAGATCTACGAACTGTCCGTTTCCGGATTGGGTTGAATGGGCACCGCCATCGAGACGCGTGACGTCTTGAGCAAGCTGGACGGTGTCATCCGGGTCCACCCGAACGGTCTGAACGGCAAGGCGCTGGTGTTCGTGAAGGACAAGAAGGTCTTCACCGAGGCCGCGGCGAAGGCCGCGCTGGCCGCCACGAAGGAACTGCGGTTGCGCAAGTTCGAGAAGGCCAAGGCCTGATCGGTCGCGCCTCCGGAACCCGCGCGGTTCTGGAGGCGCGCTCCGCCGACGCAAGCTGCCGATCCCGAGGACCGCGGGTCGTGCAGCGCTCGCGCTGGTGCCACCGGCGCTCTACGGTGTGTTCGGCGCGTTCACGTGCCGGCGCGGCCGAAGCGGGTTGACGGTGCGCCGGGGTCGTGGTGCGTTGCTCAGTTGTTCAGCGTCGCGAACACCGCGTTCGAGACGGTGAAGCCGAAGCCGTTGGCGGCGGGATCGAAGCACAGCGCCTGGCAATAGAGCGAAGCCCCGAGCGGGCCGCTGACCGGCGACCACGTGAAGCTCGCACTGCCGCCACTGCCGGTCGCGCTGAGCAACACGTCGGCCGTGTTGAAGGCGGCACAGCCGGGCATGTTGAGCAACGGACCGAGATCGATGCCGGGCAGTTGGGTCAGGCCGAACGCGAAGAACGCGAGGTTGAAGGTCGGCTCGAGGTTGGTGACGTTCAGCGTGTAGCTCTGGCCGAGCTGCGGTGCCGCGACCGCCCGCAGCGCGGGCACGCCGTTGCTGCCCGTGCAGCCGCGCCCGTAGATGCCGGAGCCGAACTCCCACGTCTGGTTGGACAGCGTGTTCGGCGCGGTCGCGAAGCCGCCGAACTTGACGACCTGGTTGCTGGCCGGCAGGAACGCGAGCGCGTGGTCGCGCACGCCCTGCGTCGTCACCGGCTGTTGGGTCCAGTTCGCGCCGTCGAACGTCCACGTGTCGGCCAGCGGGCCGGTCGTGTCCTGGCCGCCCATCAGCACGCAGACGTTGCGCACCGGGTCGTAGGCCATGCTCGCCGAGCTGCGCGGTGACGGCTTCGGGCCCGCGATCGTCAGCTGCGTCCAGGTGCTGCCGTCATAGGTCCACGTCGTGTCGGTCAGCGCCGACCCGGTGGAGCCGCCGAACAGCACCGTCTTGCCGAGGCCGTTGTGGAAGCACATCGCCGGTCGGTTGCGCGGCCCGGGCGTGCCGAGCGTCGGGACCAGCGTCCACGTGGTGCCCTGGTACTCCCAGGTCTGGTTGCTCGGCGGAATCAGCAGCTGGCTGGTCGATCCGCCGAACAACACGACGCGAGAGCGGATCGGGTCGAAGCTTGCACCGTACTGGTAGCGCGGCCCCGGATTGCCCACCGTCGTGATCGAGGTCCAGGTCGTGCCGTTCCATTCCCAGGTGTCGCTGTTGGGCGGCGGGATGCTGATGCTCGTCGCGAGGCCGCCGAACAGCACCGACACGTTGCGCGCGCTGTCGTAGACCAGCTGCGCGCCGAAGCGCGCCGTCGGCGAGGCCGGCGGGGTCAGCTGGGTCCAGTTCGCGCCGTCGTACAGCCAGGTCTCCGCGTTGATGAACGGGGCGCTGCCGCCGAACAGCAGTACGCCGTTGGAGTTCGGGTCGAACGCCATCGCGGCGCCGCTGCGGGCGGATGGCGACGTGGCGGGCGCCTTCTGCAGCCATTGGGCGAAGGCCGGGCAGCAGGTGGCGAGGATCGCTGCCGCGGTGCGGGCGGCGAGAGTGCGGTGCGAGGGCTGCATCATGGTGGTGCGGTAGGGTAGCTGGGGGGAAGGCGACGTTCGGGCCGACTTGGCCAACTCCTTCCGCGAAAGGCGGCACGGCCCGCTGGCAGTGGCGCTGCGACAACGGCTGGTCCGTCGTCGGGGATGCTGGTCGAATTGGCTCGCGTCGCCCGCGTTCGCCGGCACGATCGCGCGACCGCGATGGCCGGACCGCCATCCCTCGTCCGCATGACCGTGATCCTCCGCCTCGCTGCAACCAGCCTGCTGGTGGCCGGCTTCGCCGGTGCGCAGGCGTCGGCACCCGACTTCGTGCGCGAGGTGCGGCCGATCCTGGCGCGGCACTGCTTCACCTGCCACGGGCCCGACGATGCGGCGCGCAAGGGTGGGCTGCGGCTCGATGAACGGGACGCGGCGCTGCAGCCGACGAAGTCGGGCCATGTGGCGCTGGTGCCTGGCGACCTCGCGGCGAGTGAACTGGTGCGGCGCATCCGCGCGGTCGACGACGACGTGCGCATGCCGCCGCCGGGTGCCCACCAGGCGCTGTCGGCCGCCGACCGCGACGTGTTGGTGGCGTGGATCGCCGCTGGCGCCGAGTACCGCCCGCACTGGGCGTTCGTGCCGCCGCAGCCGCAGGTGGTGCCGCCGGTGCGCGCAGCACAGTGGCCGCGCAACGCGATCGACCACTTCGTGCTGGCCGGACTCGAGCGCGCTGGCCTGCAGCCCGCCGCCGAAGCGGATCGTTGGACGCTGGTCCGCCGCGTCCACCTCGACCTGATCGGTCTGCCGCCGACGCCCGAGGCGGCGCGGGAGTTCGTCGAGGATCGCCGACCCGACGCGTACGAACGGCTCGTCGATCGCCTGCTGGCGATGCCGCAGTACGGCGAACGGTGGGCGCGGCGCTGGCTCGACCTCGCGCGCTACGCCGACACCAACGGCTACGAGAAGGACCGCGAACGCTCGATCTGGCCATGGCGCGACCAAGTAGTGCGCGCCCTGAACGCCGACCAACCGTTCGACCAGTTCACGATCGAGCAGCTGGCCGGCGACATGCTGCCGGAGGCGACGCCGGAGCAGATCGTCGCCACCGGCTTCCATCGCAACACGATGCTGAACGAGGAAGGCGGCATCGATCCGCTCGAGTTCCGCTTCCATGCGATGACCGATCGCGTGGCGACGACCGGCACCGCGTGGCTCGGCCTGTCGCTCGGCTGCGCGCAGTGCCACACGCACAAGTTCGATCCGATCCCGCAGCGCGATTACTACGCGGTGATGGCGTGCCTCGACAACGCCGACGAAGTCGAGTTCGCGCTGCCCGATGCCGGGGCTGCCGCGCGCGCGGCGAGCGACCGGGCGCGCGCGGCGCAGTTGCTGGCGGCGTTGCCGCAGCAGTTCCCGCTCGAACCTGCGACGTGGCACATCGCCGAGGCGCCGCAGGCCACTGCCCGCGGGTCTGTGCCGCCACAGGGGCTCGCCGACGGTTCGCTGCGGTTCGCCGCGCCGGGCGGGGAGCGCGAGAGTTACACGATCGCGTTCGAGGTGCCGCTGCCCGAGGTCGCACTGCTGCGGCTCGAGGTCCTGACCGACGACGCGTTGCCCGCGCATGGGCCAGGCCACGCGCCAAACGGCAACTTCGTGCTGACCGCGCTGCGCATCGAGGCCGGGCCGCGCGGTGCCAGCACCGGCCTGCAACCGGTCGCCGTCGCATCGGCGCGCGCCGATGCCGAGCAGCGCGACTTCGCGGTCGGTGGCTGTCTCGACGACGACGCGCGCAGCGGCTGGGCCATCGACACCGGCGATGCGCGGCGCAATGCCCCGCACACCGCGGTCTTCGCGTTCGCGCGGCCGGTCGCGCATGCCGGAGGCAGCCGCTTCGTCGTCACGCTGCAGCAGGACTACGGCGCCCGGCACACGATCGGTCGCCTGCGGCTGGCGGTCGGTGCGCTGCCGGCTGGCGCTGTGGAACCCGCGGTCGCCGCGCGCGCGGCCTGCGAGCAGGCCTTCGCGGCGTGGCGCAGCAAGGCTGCTGCGGCGGTGGTGCCGTGGACCGCGCTGCGCCCGCACGCGGCGACGTCCAACCTGCCGCTGCTGACGGTGCAGCCCGACGACTCGGTGTTCGCCAGCGGCGACATCACGAAGAGCGACACCTACGAACTGCGTTGTGCCGCGCCGTCGCCGGGCATCACGGCGCTGCGGCTGGAAGCGCTGCCCGACGACCGCTTGCCCGGCCGCGGGCCCGGCATGGGCTACTACGAAGGTCCGGCGGGCGACTTCTTCCTCGGCGAGTTCGAGGTGTTCGCCGATGGCCGGCGGCTCGCGTTCGCGCGCGCCAGCGAGGACCACGGCAAGAACGCGTTCGGTGGCGCTGCGCGCGCGGCGCAGTCGATCGACGGCGATCCGCAGACCGGCTGGTCGACCGCGGATCGACCGGGCGAGCGGCACACGGCGGTGTTCGTGCTGCAGGAGCCGTTGGCCGACGCGCGCGAACTGACCGTGCGCATGGCCTTCGGCCGGCACTACGCCTGCTCGCTCGGGCGCTTCCGCTTGTCGGCGACGACGCACCAAGGCGGGGCCGTCGCCAACGACCTGCCCGCCGACGTCGAAGCGCTGCTGGCCGGCGATGCGGCGTCCGCCGCCGACGGTGCGCTGTTCCAGCACTTCCTGCGCACGGCACCCGAGCTCGCCTTCGCCCGCCGCGAACTGCAGGCGCTGGAGGCGCTGCCGGCGCGCACCACGACGTTGGTGTTGCGTGAACGCGGCCCCGGCAATCCGCGCACGACGCACCTGCGGCGCCGCGGCGAGTTCCTGCAGCCGCTGCAAGCCGTCGCACCCGGCGCGCTCGGCGCCATCGCGCCGTTCCCCGACAGCCTGCCGCGCAACCGGCTCGGACTCGCGCGCTGGATCGCGTCGCCGCAGAACCCGCTGACCGCGCGCGTGGCCGTCAATCGAGCGTGGCAGGCGTTCTTCGGCCAGGGCCTCGTGCGTTCGCTCGGCGACTTCGGCTACCAGGGTGATCCGCCGACGCATCCCGAACTGCTCGACTGGCTCGCCGTCGAGTTCGTGCGCGGCGGCTGGTCGCACAAGCGCCTGCATCGCCTGATCGCCACCAGTGCGACCTACCGCCAGGCGGCGCGCGTCGATGCCGCACAGCGGGCGCGCGATCCCGACAACCGGCTGCTCGGGCGCGGCGCGCGGGTGCGGCTCGATGCCGAGGTGCTGCGCGACAGCGTGCTGCGCGCGAGTGGGCTGTTGTCGCTGCGCATGGGCGGCCGCGGCGTGCATCCGCCGCAGCCGGCCGGCGTCACCGAGATCGGCTTCGGCAAGCCGCAGTGGCCGGTCAGCCAGGGCGAGGATCGCTACCGACGCAGCCTCTACACGTTCCACAAGCGCACCACGCCGTTCGCGCTGCTGCAGACCTTCGATGCGCCGAGCGGCGAAGCGTGCCTCGCGCGCCGCGAAGCCGCCACCACGCCGCTGCAGGCGTTGACGCTGCTGAACGACGTGCTGGTGGTGGAGGCCTCCCGCGCACTCGGTGCGCTGCTGGCGGCGCAGCCCGGCACCGATGCGGAGCGGCTGCAGGTGGCGTTCCAGCGCTGCGTGACGAGGCCGATGGAAGCGGGCGAAGGCGCCACGCTGCTGGCGTTCGTCGCCGCGCAGCGCGCGCGGTTCGCCGCCGGCGAGCTCGATGCCGCAGCGATCGCCGGGCCCGGTGCCGACGATCGCGCGGCGGTCGCCACGTGGGCGCTGTTGGCGCGCGTGCTGTTCAACCTCGACGAGTTCCTGACCCGGCGCTGACCATGGACCCACTGCAACGCCTCGCCCGCGCGGCCACGCGCCGCCAGTTCCTCGGCGGCTGTGGGCTCGGCCTCGGCCACATCGCCTTGCGTGGCCTGCTCGCCGATGGCGCGCGTGTTCCGGCTCCTGGCGGCGAACCGCTGGCGCCGCGGCCGCCGCACTTCCCCGCGCGCGCGCGCCGCGTCGTGCAGCTGTTCATGGGCGGCGCGCCGAGCCAGTTCGAACTGTTCGCGGACAAGCCGCAACTGCGGCGGCTGGCCGGCCAGCCGGTGCCGCCGTCGATCCTCGGCGGCCAGCGCTACGCGTTCATCCGGCCCGATGCCGCGGTGCTCGGGCCGCAGTTCCGTTTCGCGCGGCATGGCCAGTCCGGCATCGCGGTGTCCGAAGCGATGCCGTGCACGGCGGCGATCGTCGACAAGCTGTGCTTCGTGCACTCGGTGCACACCGACCAGTTCAACCATGGGCCAGCCCAGTTGCTGATGCAGACCGGGTTCGCGCAGCCGGGCAGGCCCGCAGTCGGCTGCTGGGCGGTCTACGGCCTCGGTTCGGAGACCCGCGACCTGCCCGCGTTCGTCGTCATGAGCACCGGCTCCGGCTTGAGCGGCGGGGCGGCGCTGTGGTCGAGCGGGTTCCTCCCTAGCCTGTACGCCGGGGTGCGGATGCGTGATCAGGGCCCGCCGATCCTCGACGTCGAGAGTCCGGCCGGCATCGATGCGC
>CAMAUH010000006.1 GCA_945861365.1 Candidatus Kuenenia stuttgartensis | reverse complement strand
GCGGCTCGGCGACTCGAAGCGATCCTCGTACTTCTGGTTCGCGACCTTGCCCTGCTTGTCGAGCGTCACTAGCAGCACGAGCCCTGACGGCACCGCGACGATTCCCTGCTGCCAGACACTCCGAGTGAATTGGCTGCCGAGCAGCGGCGGGATCTCCTCGCGCATCAGGCTCGCACCGACGCGCAGCACCTTCGGCGTCTCCGGCAATACCTCGATGCCGATCGGCGTCGCGCGCGACAGATACTCCGCCAACCGCCACTCCACGAGCTCCCGCGTCAGCACCGGCAGCGCCTCCCGATCCTCCACCTCCACCCCAGCACGCCCCTCCACCCCAAACGTCGTCCCGAACCGGTCACCCTCCAACTCGAAGAAGTCCGAACCCTCGCCCCGCTTCGTCCCCGCCCACGCGCGCAGCGGATTGCTCTTCAGCATCGCCGCGACCGTCCCTGACGAGCCCTCCATCGTCGCCGCCAGCTCCTTGCGCAAGAACGGCGACCGCTCCGCGATGCGCTCCAGCCGCGCCGCGAGCACATCGGTCCGGATCACCCCCGGCAGCGCCCCTTCCTCCAGCATCGCCTCGAGCACCAGCATCTTGTAGCTGCGCTCCATGCGCGACTGCTCGACCTCGCCGAGGAACGCCGCGTGCCGTTGCATGACCCCGCGCGCCGGCTCGTCGAGATCCCCCATCTGTCCCACGAGCCCAAACCACGAGCCGAAGCCGCGGCGCAGCGTCTCCCGCTGCAGCCCACCGCTCATGAACATCTCGCGCGCCGTGGGACGCCGGCCGTGCTGGAAGCGGAACTCCTCGTAGGCCTCGCGCAGCAGTTCCTCGCTCGTGGTCGGCCGCAGCAGCGCTGACAGCACATCGACGACCTGCAGGTCGTAGGTGATCTCGCAGCCCGCTGGCAGCTCCGCTTCCTTGCGCCGCAGCAACTGCACGAACTCGCGCAGCTCGTGGTGGCTCTCACCGATGCCGAGCACCGACGACAGCAGCGCCTGCACCTTGGTCAAGAACACCTTGTGGTTGCCGATGTAGTCGATGACGCGCAGCGTCTTGTCGGCGACGCGGCGCAGGCCGCGGCCGAACTGCTGCAGCCACACGATGCGTGACTCGGTCGGACGCAGCATCAACACCGTGTCGATCGCGGGAACGTCGACACCCTCGTTGAACATGTCGACGCTGAACAGCACCTGCAGCGTGCCGGCCTCCAGCTCCCGCAGCGAGTTGGCGCGCGGTGCCGACGTCACGCCGGAGTGCACGGCCACGGCCCGCACGCCCTGCTTACGGAAGTGCTCCGCCATGTAGTCCGCGTGCGCCTGCGAACAGCAGAAGCCGAGCGTGCGGTCGCCACCGTGCTGCCGCCACTGCTGCAGCGCGTTGCCGGCGCGGCGCTCCGTCGCCAGCGCGCGCGTCAGTTCCAGCTCGTCGAAGCGGCCCGACTGCCGGCTCCACGGCACCGCGCTGTAGTCGACGTCGTCGTGCACCCCGAAGTAGCGGAAGGCACTCAGCAGCTTCGCCTTCACGCCCTCGCCGAGATCGCAGCGGAACACGAGGTTGTGCCCGCACAACGCCAACAGGTCTCCGCCGTCAGTGCGCTCGGGCGTCGCGGTGAGCCCCAACAGGAAGCCGGGCCGGAAGTACTCGATCAACCGCCGGTAGGTGTCCGCCGCCGCATGGTGGAACTCGTCGACGACGATGTAGGCGAAGTGGTCGGGCGCGAAGCGCTGCAGATTCTGCGGCTTGCTCAGTGTCTGGATCGACGCGAACAACACCGAGGCACCCGCGACCTTCTCGAGACCGGTGAACTTGCCCATCACGCTGCCGGGACGGATGCGGCGGTAGGTCGCGAGTGCCTGGTCGAGGATCTCTTCCCGGTGCGCAACGAACAGCAACCGCTGCGACCCGAGGTCGACGTTCGTCTCGCGAGCAAAGGCCATCGAGTCGAACGCCGAGAGCCAGGTCTTGCCGAGCCCGGTCGCCAGCACGACGAGCCCCGCGCGGTTGCCGTTGGCCCGCGTACGCCGCAGTGCCGCGAGAGCCTCGAGCTGGATCGCGTGCGCATTCGGCGGCGCCAACTCCTCCGGCGCGACCTCGACCATCGGTGGCCGGTTCTTCGCTTCGCGACGCAGGCGGTAGGCGCCAATCCACTCCGCAGTCAGCGGCACCGTGTGCGCGTGCACGAACAGCGCGTCGAAGGCGCTCGTCACCGCCGCAAAGCCCACGGCATCACTGCTCGCGATGATGCGGTAGTTCCACTCGACGCCATTGCCGAGCGCCGTGCGCGACAGGTTGCTCGAGCCGACGAACGCGACACCCTCGCCATCGTGATGGAAGACGTAGGCCTTGGGATGGAAGGCCTTGCCCTTCGTCTCGAACATGCGCAGGTCGAGCCGGCTCCGGCCCGCGATCACCGCGGGTTCGGTCTGCAGATCGAGCAGCCGCTCGAGCCCGCGCGGCTCCGTGCACTCGAAGTAGTCGCCGGTCAGCAGCCGCAGTTCTCCGCCAGCGGCCAGCAGGTCGACCAGGTACGGCCGGATCAGATCCACGCCCTGGTCGAGCACGAACGCCACCGCGATGCAAACGCGGCGCGCGCGCGGAAAGCACGCCGCGAGGTGCGGCAGCAGTGGATCGTCATCGCCGTGGATCAGCGGCTGCGAATGCGGCCACGCGGGACGCGCGTTCCCGTCGTGTCGGTCGCCAGGCCCACTCATTCCGCGCACCTTGGATGGTGCACCCGTGCCGCATGCGGGAGCCGACGGACATCTCGCAGGCCTTCGTCACTCACACACATGGTCTTGCATGCTACGGCGACAAGCCGACAAGGCGAACTGCGAGGGGCACGGGCTCGATGGGCACAGCGGGGACCGTGACAAACCATGCGACAGTCACGGCTCCTCGAACACGTCGCCGGACCACGACATTCCGCAGAAGAAGGCCGTGCAACTACCGCTTCCTGGGCGGTGAGAGCCTCGTCGTGCACTTCCAGATCCCGGGCTCGCTCGACGCCTACGTGCAGGAAGTCAGGCGCGCCGGCCGCCACGACAATCACGCCAGTCAGTCTGGCGAGCCGAAAGCCGCATGCACGTCACGCGCCCCATGGAGGACTCGAACCACGTCGATCGCCGCATCGGTTGGGCAGTAGAACACCTGGTAGGCCTCGAAGGGCTTCTGCACGGCCCACCGCCGACATCCGCGAAGGTTCGAGGCCAACCATTCCTGCGACACCCCAGCATGAGGGCGGTCACATAGGAACTGGAACGTGCGCTCGACCGCCGCAAAGAAGGCGGTCGCCACATCCTCACCGCCGACAGCGGCGTAGTAGTCAGCCGCTACAGAAAGGTCCTCGTCGGCCTGCGGGCGAATCCTGACCCGACACGTCACGAACCAGCCCTTGGTAGTCGCCGCGCCTGCAACTCCTTGCGCTTGCGTTCCCAGTACTCCGGCGTCACCTCGATCGGCTCGCCGCTGGCGAGGCCCTCCAAGAGCATCGCCTCGAGCTTCTCCTGCGCCGCACGGCGTTGGTCTTCGCGAATGAGCTCGCGGATGTACTCGCTGGCCGACCCGAACCGGCCCTTTGCCCGATCACCGACGAAGACGCGAAGCGCCTCCGGCAGGGACACGTTCATCGAGGTCATCTCGTCTTGTCGCACGTCCATGGCTTCACCCTAGGCGCCTGCCATTGGGATGGCAATCCCTGCTATCGACACCTTGGCGCAGACCTGGAGCCAATCTGGTTGCGAAACCTGGTGAACAGCGTCGGGTTGCGCAACCAGATTGGCTCGCCCTGCAGAGCCACTGACTCGTGCGAGCCTAGTTCGCCGCGGACCCATGGCATGCGTTCGTAGGCGGCTTCGTCCATTGCGCTCACGAGCATCGCCGCCACCCCCGCACCCATGAACTCCCACCCATCCCGAGTTCATGAGGCCCTCATCACCCGCCCCTACAAAGCCAGACCTCGCATCGGACGAGACGAGCCCGAGCAGCCACAGCACCTCGGCGGGCCCGATCCCCCACGCGCCCGATGGGACAGGAAGCGATGGCAAGCCACCGCCCGCCTGCCCCGCTCCTCGGGCCCAGCAATCGGCACGAACAGCTGTTTCGTGCCCACACGAACCCGTTCGCGCTCCCTGGGGCCCCTGAGAAGACGACTCCTTGACCGACAAGCCCAGCCCGCCACCCCCTAGCGCCCCCGCCCCCACCCCCGGCAAGGCAGCCGCTCGCCCCGTCGGCCTCGACTCCAGCCCGCTGCACGGCGAACTCCTCGGCGTCGCGCGGCTCGAAGAACGCGCCCGCACCCTGGCCGCCGGCTTCACCCTGTCGCGCAATCCGCGGCGCGGCGCGCTGCGTCTGCCGCGGCGTCTGGCCCACGACCGGCGCGTCCTGCGGCACGCCTACCTGACGCTGTCGGGGGATGCGCAACACGCTGAGGCGGTCGCGCCGGGGACCGAGTGGCTGCTCGACAACTTCCCGCTCGTCGAAGGCCAGATGCGCGAGGTCCGGCACAACCTGCCGCAGCGCTACTACCGCGAACTCCCCAAGCTCGCGACCCGCGAACTCGCCGGCCGCGCGCGCATCTACGCGATGGCGGTCGAGATCCTGCGCTACAGCGATGCGCGCCTCGACGCCCATCGGCTGACCCGGTTCATCTACGCGTACCAGACGGTCGCCCCGCTGACGATCGGCGAGCTGTGGGCGTGGCCGAGCATGCTCAAGCTGGCGCTGATCGAACACCTGCGGCGTCTCGCCGAGGAACTGCTCGAGACGCGCGCTGGCCGCCTCGCCGCCGACGCCCACTTCGACGCGTTCGAACGGGACCGCGAACTGCCGCTGCCGGAGTCGTTCCACATCGCCTTCGTCGCCCAGTTGCTGCAGCGCATGCGTGAGTACGGTGCTGGCGCGGCGGCGTTGCGGCGGCAGCTCGAAGAACGCCTGGTCGCCTGCGGCACGACGGTGGAAGAGGCCGTGCGCGCCGGGCACCAGCGGCTGGCGATGAGCAACCTGTCGATGGGCAACTCGATCACCAGCCTGCGTCTGTGCGCGACGCTCGACTGGAACGACTACGTCGAGGAAGTGAGCCTGATCGAAGGCATCCTGCAGCGCGATCCGCATGGCACCTACGGCCGCATGGTGTTCGCCAGCCGCGATCGCTACCGGCACGCGATCGAGGAACTGGCCGACCGCACCGGCGAGGCGCAGGTGCGCGTCGCCCTGCGCGCGATCGAGAGCGCGCGGCAGGCGGCCGAAGGTTTCGGCGCCGACCAATGCGCCGCGCACGTCGGCTACCACCTGATCGGGCGCGGCCGCCGCGATCTCGAACGCGATGTGGAGCACCGCGCCCCACTGCTGCAACGCCTGCGGCAGCTGCTCTTCCGGCAAGCGACCGCGCTGTACCTCGGCTCGATCGCGGCACTCACCGGTGCTGGCGTCGCCCTGGCACTCGCCATCGCCGGTGGCTGGCAGTTGTCCGCGTGGCAAGCGCTGCTGGGGATCGCCGTCGCCATCATCCCCGCCAGCGATCTCGCGGTGTCGTTGCTGCATCGCCTCGTGCACCGGCTGGTCCGTCCGCTGCCGCTGCCGCGCCTGGACCTCCGCGCCGGCGTGCCGGCGGCGGCGCGCACGATGGTCATCGTGCCCACGCTGCTGACGTCGCGGGAAGGCGCGCAGCGGCTGATCGACCAGCTGGAAGTGCATGCCCTGGGCAACCAGGACCCGCACGTGCACTTCGCGCTGTTGACCGACTTCCCCGACGCGGCGCACCAGTTCCTGCCCGGCGAGGATGCGGTGCTGTCGGCGGCGATCGCCGGGATCGCGGCGCTGAATGCTCGCTACGCGCCAGGCAAGGCGGACCGCTTCTTCCTGTTCCACCGCGCCCGCCGCTGGAATGCCAGCGAAGGCGTCTGGATGGGCTGGGAACGCAAGCGCGGCAAGATCGAGGAGTTCAACCGGCTGCTGCGCGGCGCGCTCGACACCGGCTTCGTCGTGCAGGTCGGCGACCCGGCGATCCTGCCGTCGGTGCGCTACTGCCTGACGCTCGACAGCGACACGCGCCTGCCGCGGGACACCGCGCGGCAACTGATCGGCGTGATCGAGCATCCGCTCAACCGGCCGCAGTTCGACGCCGCGGAACGGCGGGTGGTCGAGGGCTACGGCATCCTGCAGCCGCGCGTCAGCGTGACGATGGCGAGTGCGGCCGGCTCGCTGTTCGCCCGCACCTACGCCGGGCACACCGGCGTCGATCCCTACAGCACGGCGGTGTCGGACACCTACACGACCGGCAAGAGCCTGTCGAACCTGCGCGTCGCGAGCGCGATGGCCACCGCAGTGGCGACCACGCACGCGGCGCAATCGCTGCGCGAAGCCGAGCTGGTGATGCGTTCGCACAGTGTGCGGCGCTTGCCGGTGGTCGACGAGGGCGGCCGACTGGTCGGCATGCTGAGCCTCAACGACCTGTTCCGTTGGACGGATGACGCCACCGCCGGCGCCACCAGCAGCGATGCGATCCACCTGGTCCGCACGGTCGCGACGCTGGGTTCGTCGAGGCACCCGCGCACGGTCGCGGCGAAGCCGGCCACTGTCGCGGCACCGGGCCGGGGCATTACGCAGCGCTCGCCTGGCGCGGCGTCGGCAACCGTGCCGCACGCAGCGGCGCAGACGACTGCAGTCTGAGCTCGCGTCATCCGCAGGCGGCGAGCGCCGTGTCGAACCTGCAGCGCACCAGCGCGCTGGCCAGCCTCACCAGCGGACCAGCGACCCCGCCCAGCTCAAGCCGCCGCCGAACGACACCAGCGCGACCAGATCGCCGCGCTGGATCCGGCCACTGCGCGCCGCTTCGTCGAGCGCCAGCGGCACCGACCCTGACGCGGTATTGCCGTAGCGGTCGACGTTGACCATCACGCGCTCCATCGGCAGGCCGAGCCGCGCGGCGCCGGCTTCGAGGATGCGCAGGTTGGCCTGGTGCGGCACCAGCAGCGCCAGGTCGTCGATGCCGTAGCCGTTGCGCGCGAGCAGCGAGCGGACCACTTCGGGCAGCTTCTGCACCGCGAACTTGAAGACTTCCTTGCCGTTCATCTGCAGGAAGTGCTCGCGGCCGGCGACCGTCGCCGCCGAAGCGGGCCGCCGCGAACCGCCGGCCGGCGCGACGATGATGTCGGCGCCGTTGCCGTCGATGCCGACGATGTGGTCGAGGATCACGCTGCCGCCCGGCACCTCACCGAGCACCGCGGCCCCGGCGGCATCGCCGAACAACACACACAGATCCCGTTTCTGGTAGTCGGTGATCGACGACATCACGTCGGCGCCGATGACGAGGCAATTGTTGAACGAACCCGCGCCGACCAGGCGGTGCCCGGTCATCCACGCGTTCATGAAGCCGGAACAGGCGGCCGACACGTCGAAGCCGGCGGCGCGCGTGGCACCGATCGCGGCCTGCACGCGGCAGACCACCGGCGGGCACAGCTGGTCCGGCGTGCAGGTGGCGACCAGGATCAGCTCGATCGCCGAAGCATCGAGGTGCGCGGCCGCCAGCGCGGCGCGCGCCGCGGCGATCGCCAGGTCCGACGTCGCCTGGCCCGTGACGACGCGGCGCTCGCGGATGCCGGTGCGGGTCACGATCCATTCGTCGCTGGTGTCGACCAGCTGCGACAGGTCGGCATTGTCGAGCACGCGGGGCGGTACGGCCGAACCGGTGCCGAGCACCCCGACGGGGCGCAGGCGCGGTCGCTCGGACCAGCTGCAGGCCGCTCGTTCCGACTCCAAAGGCAGTACGTGCATCGGCGCGTCTCCGGTTACAGGTGGCCTTCGCGATGCCCGAGTGCATGCGGCCACGATCGTTGCTCATCGTGGAGCAGCGGCCGCGATTAAGCCCGCAAACTCCCGGTCATTCCTTTGCCCCGAAGTGCGCATTGCCAACGCGCGGTGAAGGGGTTCGGCACGAGCCGCCAAGGAACGGCCCGCCGCGACCATCCGTTCGCCCGTCGCGGAGTTTCCGCCACGCGCCACCCGTCCGGTGCCAGCGCCGAAACCTCGCGTCCGCTGCCCGCCGACGCCGATAGTGACCGGAACCCACCCGGTGCCGATGCAACGAGCCCTCACCCTGCCGCTGGTCGCCCTGCTGTGCGGTGCAAGCCTCGCCCAGACTCCACCACCGGCCCCCGTCGTGCGCGAAGGCCGCATCCGCGACGTGCTCGGCGAACCGATCGTCGGCGCGCGCGTCGAGGCGCACCGCGATGGCCGAGTGATCGCCCGTTCGGCCAGCGATGCCGAGGGCATCTACCTGCTGCGCGTGCCGCCCGGCAGCGAACTGCGCTTCACCGCGCCGGGCCGCGAAACCGTGCAGCTGCCGTGGCGCGGCGAGGCGGCACCGCGCGTGCAGCACGTCGTGCTCGAGGACGCCGTCGCCGTGCGCGGGTTCGTGCGCGATGCCGACGGCGCACCGGCCGCGGGTGCGAGCCTCGTGCTGCTGACCGGCAACCGCAGCCACTGCACCACCACCGATGCCGAAGGCCGCTTCACACTGGACGGCGTGCCGATGCGCGCGGCGACCGTGTTCGTGCGCAGCGACGCCGGCGCCTGCGAACAGGCGCTGCACGTGCGCGACGACTGCCGGCTCGAACTCGTGCTGCAGCGACCGCGCGGGGCGATGTGCCGCGTGCACGTGCAGGGCCTGCCCCCTGCAGCGCTCGCCAGCGCATCGCTTCGGGTGTTCGGCGCCGATCCGCTGGCGCTGCACGGTGGCCGCCTGCCGCTGCGCGGCGACGGCACCGCCGAACTCGGCGTCGCCAGCATGATCCTCGTGCAGGCCACCGCCGACGGCTTCGTCGGCGACCCGTCGACGCGCGTGGTCGACCGCGGCGCGCGCCAGCTGGCGTTCATGATGCGGCCCGCGCCGGCACCGGCGGTGACGTTGGTGCGCGGCACCCTGGCGACGACGCTCGGCCGACCGCGGCCCGGCGTGCGCGTGTTCGTGCGCGATCGCAGCCACCGCGATCTCGGCAGCGTGACCACCGGCCGCGACGGCACGTTCCGCCTGCCGCTGCCACTCGGCGACGACCGCATGCTGCGCTGCGGCGTCGCCATCGCCGACGGACTGCTCGACGACGCGAACGCCACGCTGCACGACAACTGCAGCTGGCTGCTCGGCAACCGCGACGGTGTGTTGGAACTGTTCGTCGAACCGAGCGTGCCCGTGCAAGCGGACGTGCGGCTGCCGGATGGCAGCGCACTGGCGCTCGCCGAGCTGCTGGTCGCCGATGCGCGGCAACCGCACCGCACGCTGCTGCACACCAGCACCGACCGCGCCGGCATCGCGACATTCGGCCTGCCCGTGGGCGTGCACGAACTGCTCGCCATCGGCCACGACGGCGCCGTCTGCACCGCGACGCTGTACGTGCGCCAGGACGGCGCCCAACCGGTGCGCTGGCAACGCGTCGAGACCGGCGAGATCGCCGGCACGTTGTGTGATGCCGCGGGTGCGCCGCTGCCCGGCGTCGAACTGCTGCTCGCGCACGAAGCGCTGCAAGGACCCGGCGCCGCCCGCAGCAACGAGCGCCAGCGCGCGACCGTCGTCACCGACCGCAGCGGCGCGTTCCGTTGCCGCGGCATCCCGACCGGCAACTGGACCCTGGCGACGCTGCACGCGGCCGCCGGCACCAACGACGTCTGCGTCGTGCAGGGCGATGCGCAGGCGATCGTCGCGCTGCGGCACGCGGGCCTCGGCAACGGCGGGGCTGCCGCCGCCGCGCCGTCACGCTGAGCGCAGGTGTGCGAGCGTGATGTCGGCCAGCGCCGGCAGCACGACGCGCGCGCCGACCTCGGTCAGTTCGTGCAACGGATGGTTCGTCGTCAGCCCCAGCACGCGCATGCCCGCGGCGACCGCGGCGCGCACGCCGGACGGCGCGTCCTCGACGACGACGCAGCGCGCCGGCGGCACCGCCAGCAGCTCCGCCGCGCGCAGGAAGATGTCGGGCGCCGGCTTGCCGCGCTGCACGAGGCCGGCGTGCACGACGGCGCCGAAGTGCTGGTGGATGCGGCCCTGCTCGAGCACCAGCGCGACGTTCTCGACCGGCCCCGACGAACCGACCGCCAGCCGCAGCCCCTGCGCGCGCAGGTTGGCCAGCAGCGCACCGCAGCCCGGCGCCAGCGGCACCGCGGCCCGCACCGCGTCGCGGTAGGCAGCTTCCTTGCGATCGGCGATCGTCTGCACGAACGCCGGCGTCGCCCGTTCGCCCCACAGCCGCGCGCAGATGTCCTGGTTGGTCATGCCGTTGAAGCCGAGGAACTCGGCATGCGTGATCGGCCGGTCGTGCCGCGCGGCGGTGTCGCGCCACGCCTCCCAGTGCGCGGGGCCACTGAGCACCAACACTCCATCCATGTCGAAGATGACGGCGTCGACGGGTTGCATTCGGGTTGCAGACCGTAGCGAA
Source organism: Candidatus Kuenenia stuttgartensis (assembly GCA_945861365.1). Classification (GTDB taxonomy): domain Bacteria; phylum Planctomycetota; class UBA1135; order UBA1135; family UBA2386; genus UBA2386. Next base: position 16,134 of record CAMAUH010000006.1, on the reverse strand, counting down.
CGGGCTCGCCGCGGCGTCGCGAATCTGCGCCGCCTCGTTGGCGCCGGCCGGGATTCCGCGTAACCCCCACCTCGCACTCCATGGGCACCCCACACCGCTTCGCCTCGCTCCTTCCCTTCGCCCTGCTCGCGCTGCCCACCGTGGCGCAGAACGGCCCGCCCGACGGCTTCCCCGGCTTCCCGGGCGGCGGCTTCCCCGGCGGCCCCGGGGGACGCGGGCCGATGAACGAGACGATCGAGGTGCTCGCGCGCTTCGACGCCGACAAGAACGGCCGCCTCGACGCCGACGAACGCACGCTCGCGCGCGAGTGGCTGAAGGAGAACCGCCCGCAGCGCGGCGGTCCCGGTGGCCCTGGCGGGCCCGGTGGTCCAGGCGGCCCGCCCGGCTTCGGCCCTGAAGGCGAAGGCGAGGACACCGCCGATCGCCACGGCAAGCAGGTGGCACCGACGGACGTGAAGCACCACGCCGATGCCGGCCTGTTCGACCCGGACATCGTGCGCACGATCTTCCTCGAGTTCCCGAACGCCGACTGGTTCGAAGAGCTGACCGCGTTCTATCGCACCGACGTCGAAGTGCCGGCGAAGGCCACCGTCGACGGCAAGGTCTACGAGAACGTCGGCGCCGGCTTCCGCGGCAACACGTCGTTCATGATGGTGCGCGGCAAGAAGAAGTCGTTCGACCTGTCGTTCGACTTCGTCAACGAAGACCAGACGCTGCTCGGCGCGCGCAACCTCGACCTGATCAACGCCAACGGCGACCCGTCGCTGGTGCGCGAGATGGTGCACGGCTGGCTCGCCAACCAGTTCGTGCCGGCCCCGCGCACGGCGCTCATGCGCGTCGTCGTCAACGGCGAGGACTTCGGCGTCTACGTGGCGGTGCAGCAGTTCGACAAGGAGTTCCTCGACGACCACTTCGGCAGCAAGAAGGGCGATCGCTTCAAGGTGCCGCCGGACTTCGGCGGCAACGGCGGCCTGCGCTACCTCGGCGACGAACCCGCGGCCTACAAGCGCAGCTACCAGCTGAAGTCGAAGGACAACGACGCCGCGTGGCAGGGCCTCGTCGACCTGTGCGCGGTGCTCGAGCAGACGCCGGCCGACCGGCTCGAAGCGATCCTGCCGCAGCATCTCGATGTCGACGGTGCCCTGATGTTCCTCGCCATCGACAACGCGGTCGGCGACGACGACGGCTACCACTCGCGCGCGTCGGACTACCTGCTCTACCGCGATCCGAGCGGCCGCTTCCATCCGCTGGCGCGCGACAACAACGAGATCCTGCTCGGCGCGCGCGGTGGCCGCGGGCCGGGTGGGCCGGGTGCCGGTGGGCCGCCCGGTGGCGGTGCGCAAGGTCGCCAGGGTCCGCCCGACGGCGGCCAACCCGGCGGCGGTCCGCCTGGCGGTGGTCCGGGTGGTCGCGGCGGCCCCGGCGGTCGCGGCGGCGGCCCCGGTTCGGCGGCGACGACGCCGCTCGGCATGGCGACGCGCGCCGACCGGCCGCTGCTGCGCCGGCTGCTCGAAGTGCCCGCGTGGCGCGAGCGCTACCTCGCCGACCTGCGCGCGATCGCGCAGGCGATGGACGAAGCGAAGGTCGCGCCGCGGCTGCAGGCCTGGCACGACCTGATCGATCCGTTGATGGCGGTCGACGTGCACAGCCCGCAGGGCTACCAGGCGTTCGCCAACTCGTTCGCGAAGGACGAGAACGGCAAGCCCGGCGCGCGTTCGCTGCTGGCGGTGGTGGCACAGCGGCGCAAGGTGATCCTCGACGACGCGGCGATGGCCGGGGATTGGCCGACGGTCGGCGACGCGAAGGGGCAGATGGTGACCGGCGACGACGGCGCCCCGGCGCTGCGCGTGTCGTGCAAGGCGGACGGCGCGGGCAGTGCTCTGCTGTTCGTCGGCCAGGGCGCGTTCGGCGCGTTCACGGCGGTGCCGATGACGGCGGGCACCGGCGGCGCGTTCACGGCGGTGGCGAAGGTCGCGGCCGACGTGAAGACGGTGCGGTGGTACGTCGAGGTGAAGGCGGCGAACTCGCCGCACGTGGCGACGGCGCCGGTCGGCAATGGCGCGATGCCGTTCGTGTGGAAGGCGAAGGCGGCGAAGGCGGACAAGAAGTGAGGGGCGCCGGGCGCGTTCATCACGAACGCGCCACGCGCTGGCTACTTGTCGCCGATGACGCCTTCCGCCGCATCCGACACGACCGCGCCCATCGGGTTGGCGCCGGCGTCGAAGACGAACGCCTGGTTGTAGAAGCGCACGCCGAGCGCCGCGGGCACGTCGGGGATGTTCAGCGTCCACACCGCCTGGTTGTTCTGGCCGGCGATCGCCACCAGGGCATCCAGACTGACGCGCGCGAAGCAGTTCGGCATACCGATCGGGGCCAGCGAGACCGCCGGCGTGGCTTGCCAGCCGAACGCGAGCACCATCAGGTTCTGCGGCAGGTCGAAGAAGCGCACGTCCAGGGCTCCGCCGAGGCGCGGTGTGTCGCTCGGCACCAGCTTGGTGCGCGGGCGCGAGCCGGCGCAGCCTTGGGCGTAGGAGATGTAGGTCGACGTGGGGCCGACCCGCGCGGTGACATTGTCATCGTCCGCCGCGACCTGCACATACGAAGTGCCCGGCTCCAGCGGCGGCACTGGCAGCGCGTAGCCGAACGAGACGATGTTGCCGTCGGAGCGACGGATGACCACGTGGTCGTAGCCGGCGTTGATCTCGACTGGGTAGATGCCGAAGGGCATCCCTGGAAGGGGGGTTGGCCACCCTGCTGAAGGCGTCGATCCCCAGGTGACGAGGCTGCCATCGGAGCGGATAGCAGCGTTGAAGTTCCTAGCCGCGGCGATCCCCGTGTAGGTCAACCCGACAGGCAGCACAGGAATGTTGGCGTTGCCCGACGAGGACGATCCAACGTAGGTCAATGCGCCGTCCGAACGCAGCAGCAGAGTCTTGCTGTACTCCACGTCGAGGTCGACGTAGCGAACTCCAGCCGGCGGAGGCGGGATGTTGCACTCTCCGAAACCATTATGCCCAATTGCAACCGCTGTTCCGTCTGAACGCAGCGCCACCGAGTGCGCTCCTGATAGCTCGAAGTCCGTGTAGGTCAGACCGAGAGGGAGCACAGGGACGTTGCACTTCCCCCAAATGTTGTCTCCCCACAGGAACAACTGGCCGTCGTCCCGCAGCGCCCCTGTGTGCACCCAGCCGCACTCCAATCTTCTCCAGGAGTAACCCACGAGGCTGGATGGCAACGTGGACTGACCATAAAGGTCCTCGCCCCACAGCTGGATTGAGCCATCACTAAGAAGCGCGCCGGTATTGTTGTAGCCTGCCGCGGCCAGAACATGGCGTTGCTGCGGTGGCCGCGTTGGAACGTACGCCTGCTCGAAAGAGTTGTTGCCCCACGCCATGACTCGTCCACTGCTGAGCAAGGCGACAGTGTGGTTGTTGCCGCAGCGCAGAGACAACACATACTCCCCCGGCAACAATGGTGGTGGCTGGCTCAGCCCAAAGTCCGGGGCGCCCCAGGTGACCAGAGAACCATCTGATCGCAGTGCGATACTGTGGCTCAGGCCACCGGCCGCCAGGATGTATGTCATACCGAACGGTAATGGCGGCACGTTGCACTGCCCGAGCTGGTTGTCTCCCCAAGCTATCAACTGACCGTCCGATCGCACTGCCATGGCGTGGAGGCCACCGGACGCCACCGAGAGATAACTTAAGCCGGCAGGCAGTGGCGGAACCAAATTCTCTCCGGCCTGCGGCAGCCCGGCGGTGATAACATGGCCGTTACTCAGCAGCGCGTAGCTCATCCCGAGAGTAGCGGCTACTTGGACGGCGCCTACACCTGCTGGTTGCTGGATGTTGCACTGCCCGTAGGTGTTGTTGCCCCACGCCACGACGGTGCCATCCGAGCGCAAAGCGATGAGGTGGGCATCGCCAGCCTCGACCGATGTGAAGAACACACCACTAGGTAGACTCGGAGATGGAAGAACCGGCACACCAGTCGAAGTCGTCCCCCACGCCACAATTTCTCCGCTGGATGTCACGCCAGCAGCAAGGTAGAAGCTCATCGCCACATGCCTCCAAACAGCCATTGGTGCAAGTGTGGGAACCTCCATCACGGCAACGCTCTGGCCACCCAGGTAGAGGCGGCCATCAGCCATGACTATCGCCGTACTGTCGCGAGCCGCGAAAGCAAACGCAACGGCATCGTCGTGGATTCGCGTGTCACTCGACTGCCTTCCCCATGTCTTGATTGCGCTTTGTGCGAACAGGTGGGCACACAGGGACAAAGTGGTAGCTATGGATACCAAATGATCGGAACGACGCATGTATAGCCTCCGGTACTGGCGACCTCCCTTTCAAGAGGTCGCCTTGAAGTGCGTGAGCCACTCAGCAGCTCAGAAAAACCACATAGCCGGGCTCGACGTCGACAGCGTCGTGCAAGTGCCGGCCGGACCGACCGCCGCCCCCAACAGCACGAGCATCTGGGCCGTGAACGGCCCGGTCCCGCCCGGAACAAGTGGGATTCGGTAACCACGGAAATCCTCGTTGAGGATCGGCAAGAAAATGAAAGGTCCACCAGTAACGAAGACTTCGCTGAGGTGGCCCGGGCCGAAGAACACAGTGCCGGGGACAGGAGCCGGCACGGGGAAGCCGATCTGCAGAATCCCTAGGGCAATCATGCTGCCTGGCTGAGGAGTCGGCCGCGATACGATCAGCGCGCCGTTCGTGGTCGGCGGGCCCGCCAAGACCGTACCTTCATAGTCGATCAGCATGCGCATGATGCTTGGCGGAGTCACTCCGGTAACACCTAGGCTAGTGATGAAGATCCGGTAGCCAAACGGACTCAGACCACAGTTCGGTGCCGTGCCGCCCGTCCCAGGCGCTGCGGTGATGGCCTGATAGCCAGTTCCATCCGTTCGGCCGCACGCCAACCCCAACATGTCGGTTTCGCGCCGAACTGCATCTGGTTCGCTGCCAGCGTCGCGAGCGCGCATGCCCAGGGGCAACGTCGGTAGCGGTACGACAGGCCAATCAGAGCCGCCAGTCTGGCCAACTACATTCACTCGGGCCCGCTCGTCAACGGCTACGCCACCACCCGCAGGATCACCCAGCAGCTGGTTGGTGCCGGTCTCGAACAGCTGGCCAATGCCAGAGCCCGCAACTGTCGCGTTTTGGCCACCCATCACCGCCGGGCGCTCATTGCCATTCGCGGTGAGCCACGCATTGCGTACAGGCAGCAACTGGTAGGTGCCGCTGACCGGCGCCGTGCTGCCGGAGGCCGTCGACGGCGTAAGTGGGTTGTTGAAGAAGTGTGAGCACACGACGATGTCCATTCCAGAACCCTCCTGGAACGTGAACCCTGCCGCAGTGACTGCCTCTCCGTACTCATTCCAACCCTGCACACCGGTGAGGCCATCGTGGCCATCCACCCCATAGAAGGTGGCGCAGTTGGGAGCGAGCTGCAGCGCAAACCCGGGGCCTGGCCCGGTGAGGGTGTTGTAACCCACAACGAAGCCATCGGTCGGGCCATGGAACGTACCGAACACGCGCGTAGCCCCGAACGATGGGATGCTCGGCAGCGTCAAGCCGAACGCGTCGTGGTCGCTGGTGGATCCAGCGACATAAACCATGTCCGTATCGGATGTCGAGCCAGGGCCAGCCGACTGGGCCGCTACCCGCCAGGCCACGTGGACATCGCGAGCCAGGCTGACGCGTTCTTCACTGGGGGCGAAGTTGAACGAGTTGCCCACATACTCGACGTCGTGGATGACCAGAGCGCCACCAGCACGCGTCGGTGCCGCATCGAAGTACATAGTGACCGCGCGATGGAACGGACCCGTCAGGCCCACTGAAGCGTTGTTTGGATCCGCGAAGCCGGGCGCTGGCGCTCCAATGGAGACCTGCTTGGTGCCGCCAACTGCAACAAACCGGTTGGCGTCGAGCTCGGCGATTCCGAACAGGCCGTCCTGACTAGGTCCGGCGACGATCGCATGGAACACACGCGTCACGATGCCACCCGGGTTACGCAACACTCGACCGACGATGCCATCCCATTGGCCAACGCCAAAGTGGGTAGAGCCGCTGCTCATGCATGGCCCAGACGAGACGAAGGGAAGCAAAGGCGTCAGGGTCGTTCCTGCACCAGGGTTGCCGTGCGTCGAGATGCCGCAGTAGGTGACCACCTCAGGCGCGACCTCCGGGATCAGGAAGTTCTCCGGCTCGAGCCGGATGCTGACGTCGGTGATGGCGCAGGACTGAGCCGTGGTCGCGCCCCAGACGTGATGGCTCCACAACAAGGTGCCGGTTCCGTCGAAGACAGCGATGAACCCGGCGGCTGATGTTGCCGATGGAGCCGCGGTCGGGGCAGTGGTCGCACTGAACGGCAGGTCGGCATCGTAGGTCTCGCCGCAGATGGCGATGCGTGTCGCTTCGGCGGATGCTTCGGGCCACACCGAGATGCCACGCGCATTCGTGCCTTGGGTAACAAAGCCGAACAGGTTGGTCCTCCCGTAGTAGTACTTCTGCCATTGGATCGTTCCGGTGGCGTCCGAACACTGCAGCACCACGACTTGGCGCGCAGGAACGCCCGCACCCATGGAAAAAGACGGCCACGCGCTTGGCCCCGTGCTCGGCCCAGCGATCTCGATCGGCCTTCCCGAGAAGTGCGGGTTGTTCTGCGTGTCCTTCACCGTGATGGTGCCCACCGCGTAGACGAGCCCATCCCCGGGCGTCTTCACGTCGGCCCAGGCTTCCGTGAAGCCCGCCGTTCCCCCGCCCTGCGTCCAGTCGTGCGTCGACCGGAACGTGCTCACCGCGTTGGGGTCACTTGGCGACGTCTGCGCCAGCCCTGCACCGATCGGGACTGCCACGGCCGCGAACCCCATCGCTAGCCCGCGCAACGCGCGGAGAGCGAAGAGCGGAGAAGGACCACGAACGTTCAACTGCTTCTTCCTCATCTTCTTTTCCTCGTTGTGACTCTGTCGAACAGAACAGCCGGGGACCCTTTTCAACCCCGGGTGCGCTCGACGAGCAGGAAAGAAGCGAGTCCGACGCATCAGGTCAACCACTACAGGATACCACGCGCGAAGTAACCGACGTGGAAGCCAACTCCTGGCCGGTCCTTCACACGAGCACGAACTCCGCCGCTGCCACCGCGCGCCCGTTGATGCGCACCTCGACGCGATGCCGGCCCACATACAGCCGCCGCGTCGTCACCGGCCGCAGCGAATGCCGCTTCCGCAGCTCGCGCACCTCCCCCGCAGCCAACTCCACCGTCCACCCCTTCCACACCTTGCCCGCCGCCCGCTCGACGTGCTGCACCGTGTAGTCGACCACCAGCCGCTGCGCGCGCTTGCCCGACGAACGCAACGAAACCACCAGTTCCACCGCCCCACCGACCTTCGCCCGCGCCGGCGTCACCACCAACCCGACCTCACCCGCGAACGCGCGATCGACCCCGAACGCCGCCAGCACCGCCCGGTCCCCACGCTTCACCAATGTCCGGCTCGCGTGCCGCAGCAGCGCCGACCGTTCCTTGCCAGCGCCCGGCAGATGCTCCGCCAGCCACTCCGCCACCACCTGCGGATGGTCCTTCGCGATGTCGTTCAGATGATTGGCCACACTGCGCCTCACATACTCACTGCGGTCGTCCTGCAATGCGCGCAGCAGCGGCAATGTCGGCGAAGGGTCCGCAATGAAGCGCTGCAGCTGCATGCCCCACGGCAGTCGCGGCCGTGAACCCTCGCTGACCAGCCGCCGCACGTGGTGGGAAGGATCGCCGAGCCATTCGTGCAGCGTCGCCAAGGCGAGCGCTTCGTGTTCGACCAGGAACGGCCGCACCGCGTACTCCGCCGTCCAGCGCTGCGTCAGTTCGCGCAGGCAACCGAGCGCGCGCGCCGGGTGCGGCAGCCCGCGGTGCGCGACGAACTCCGTCAGCGGCCAGATCCCCCAGCCGGCGAGCCCTTCGTCGCCGGCGACCAGATCCGACAGCGGCGCGTCGGGCCCGATCGGGCGCAGCGTCGCTTCGATCACGTCGGCCGCGGCCGGGAACTTCGCCGGCATCACCTCGCCGAGCACCGCGGCGATGTGCCGCACGCGCGGCTTCAGCTCGAGGGCCTCGAGCCCGGCGCAGGCCTCGCGCACGAAGCGCTCGCGCGGGAACGCGCGCCAGGCGCTGTGCAGGTGCGTCGCCAGCGTGCGCACCAGGGCTGGATCGATGCGGTTCTTGAACGGTTCGATCGCGCGCGTGTTCGAGGGCACGGCGCGGTTGTAGCGCTGCGCGATGGACGCACCACGTCGGCGCGCGCACGATCGTGGGCCCACCACCGCTCCCCGTGAAACAACGCACCCCTGGCCTCGGTTTCGTCTTCCTCGTCGTGCTGCTCGACGTGCTCGGCTTCGGCCTGCTGGTCCCGGTCGGCCCGACGCTGATCAAGCAGCTGCAGGGCGGCACCGCCGGCGATGCCGCGACCGCGGTCGGGTGGCTCGGCGCCACCTACGCCGCGATGCAGTTCCTGTGCTCGCCGCTGCTAGGCGCGTTGTCCGATCGCTACGGCCGCCGGCCGCTGCTGCTGTTCTCGATGTTCGGCTCGGGCGTCGACTACCTGGCGATGACGCTGGTGCCGAGCGTGCCGTGGTTCTTCGTCACGCGCGCGCTGAACGGCCTGACCGGCGCGTCGGTCAGCGTCGCCAGCGCCTACATCGCCGACATCACCGCGCCGGAGAAGCGCGCCGGCGCGTTCGGCATCATCGGCGCCGCGTTCGGCGTCGGCTTCGTCGTCGGGCCGGTCGTCGGCGGCCTGCTCGGCGACCTCGACATCCGCTATCCGTTCTATGCCGCGGCCGGCATGACCTTGCTGAACGGCCTCTACGGCCTGTTCTTGCTGCCGGAATCGCTGCCGCCCGAACGGCGCAGCAAGCGCGCGATCCGCAATCCCATGGCGGCGTTGGCGGTGCTCGGCCAGTACCCGCTGGCGCTGCGGCTCGCCGGCGCCCTGTTCCTCGTGCACACCGCGCAGTTCGCGCTGCACGCGACGTGGGCGCTCTACACCGAACACCGCTACGGCTGGGGCAAGTCGGACATCGGCATGTCGCTCGGTGCGGTCGGCCTCGGCGCGATCCTGGTGCAGGGCGGCCTCGCGCGGCGCATCGTGCCAAAGCTCGGCGAAGCGCGCTCGCTGCTGGTCGGCCTGCTGATCGGCATCGGCGCCTACCTCGGCTACGCGCTGTCGTCGGCGGGCTGGGGCATCTACGCGACGATCGCGTTCGCGTCGCTCGGCGGCATCGCCGGCCCGTCGTGCCAGGCGCTGATCACGCGCACCGTGCGCGGCGACCAGCAGGGCGCCGTGCAGGGCAGTCTCACCAGCGTGCAGAACCTCGCCAACATCGTCGGTCCGGTGCTCGGCGCGTCGGTGTTCGCGTGGTCGATCGACAAGGCCAACGCCGGCGTGCCGCCGGGCAGCGTCTACTTCGTCAGCGCGGCACTGGCCGTCGGCAGCTTCCTGGTCGCGCTGTGGTCGCTGCGCGGGCATGGGGCGGCGGCATCCGGCAAGCCGTGAACGGGCGCGCCGCCGTCATGCAGCGGCGCGAATCGATGCACTTCGCAGGAGTTCCTGCCACGAGACGGCCGCGCTGCGGATGGTCTGCCAGCATCTCGACCGGGCGCCGCCGGGCCCGGCCTTCTTCCGCAACGAACTGAACTCCACGCCACGCCAAATGACCGCACCTCGCCTGCTCGCCTGCCTGCTGTTCCCGATCGCCATCGCCGCGCAGACCGCGGCGACGGCACCGACCCCCACAGCGCTGCCGGCCGGCGCCCCGCACATCGTCGTCGAGACCGTCGGCCCCGAAGGCTGGCGTTTGCGGCTCGGCCCGACCAACCTCGGTTCGCTGCTCGAGTCGCAGCGCGGCCGCGAACTGTGGCAGCCGATGACGCTGCCGGTGTTCGGCACGTGGCAGCAGCTGCTCGGCGACGAGGGCGCCTTCGAGGCGAGCAAGCAGCGCTGGCTCGGCTACGGCGGCACCGTGCGGCTGTCGCTGTGGTTCGCGCCGCGGGATGGCTCTCTGCAGCCGGCGCGCGGTGTGGTCGTGTTCGCGGCCGATGGCCGCACCGACATGAAGCTGCTGGCGGCGGACGTGCAGCAGATGCAGCAGTCGCTCGGCGAATGGACGACGCGCGACATCGGCGGCGAGACGCTGCGCGTCAGTGAACGCGACGGCCTGCTGCTGACGGCGCCGATCGCGGCCGGCGACCACTTCGTGCTGGCGCTCGGCGAAGCCGAACAGCTGCCCGCCGTGCTGCAGCACGCCCGCGGCACGGTGCCGGCGGCGGGCAGCAAGCCCGCCGCCCCCAACACACCGGCGCTGCGCTGGCAGGTCGAAACCGGCGCGCTGATCGCGATGGCGGCAGCACTCGACGACGGCGACGCGAAGACGTTCGCCGCGACTGGCTTTGGCAGCCTCGCCACGCTGCACGGCAGCGTCGTCGGCGCCGGGCCGCACGTGCAGATCGAGCAGGCGGGCACGTTCCCGAACGGACCGCGCGGCCTGCTCGCCGCGTTCTGCCCGACGACGACGGGCTTGTCGGCGCTGCAGGCGCTGGTGCCCGCCGACAGCAATGGCGCCAAGGTCGGCCGCTTCGACCTGCGCGCGCTGTACGAGACCTTCGTCGAGATCGTCGAGAAGACCGGCTGGGCGGCCGACGACACCGACGTGCGCAAGGACATCCGCGACGAACTCGGCATCGATCCGGGCGCCGACCTGCTCGCGCACGCGACCGACGAGATCGCCTTCCTCGGCTCGCCGTTCCAGGAAGTCGAACGCCCGCAGGACATCACCTGGGCGCTGCTGGTGAAGCTGCGCGACGCGGCGAAGTTCGACGCGGCGCTGAAGACGCTGCTGACGCACGCCAAGCCCAACCTGTCGCACAGCGAGACCGTCAAGGTCGGCGACGTCGAGCTGCACCGCTATGGCAACCTGCTGCAGTACGACCTGTGGCTCGCGGTCGGCCACGGCGTGTTCTTCCTCGGCGGCGGCCGCGATGCCGAAGCGAACCTGACGGCGCTGGTGCAGCAGGCCGCGAAGCTGCCCGCCGACGCCAAGGGCACGCTGCCGGCGTCGCACACGGAGCTGCAGCGCTACCTGCCGCCGGGCCTGTCCGGCATCGCGCACGGCGACTTCGACTCGCTGCTGAAGCTGCCGGCGGAGTGGTTGCCGATGCTGCTCGGCGAAGTGCTGCCGTTCGGTCGCGGCAACGGCGAAGCCGATCCCGAGCAGGCCGAAGCGCTGCGCGCGCTGCTGAAGGAACACCACCTCAACGCGGTGCGCACGGCCACCGGCTACGCCGACGCGACGTGGCGCTGGCGCCTGTTCTGGTGAGCGCGCGCGCTCAGCGCGGTGCGGCCGCGGGGCGCGGCATCGGCGAGTAGCCGGCGAAGAACGTCGCGATCGCGGCCGCGGCATCGAACGGGAACGGCGCGTCGGTCAGCGCGCGCGAACGCTCGCCGCCCGGCCACGCATGGCCGCCGCCCTCGAGCGTGATGACGCGCAGCGGTGCTGCCTGGCGGCCGGTCTTGCTGACCGCGTAGTCGTCGACGCGTACCTTGCCGTCCTGCTTGTGCTCCGGATAGCCGCGCAGCTCGTTGCGTTCGACGTAGTAGTCGATCGCCTGCTGCACCGACGCATCGGTGCGTTCGCCAGCGCGGCCGATCGACGCGCGCGGCGTGCCGCCGTCGTAGCGCACGTGCTCGTCGGCGCTGCCGTGGATCAGCAGCACCGCGATCGGGCTGTCGCTGTCCTTCGCCGTGTAGTTCATCGCGCCCGACACCACCGCGATGCCGGCGAACACGTCCGCGGCCTCGCGCGCGAGCCGATGGCACATCATGCCGCCGTTGCTGTGGCCGGTGGCGAACACGCGCGACGGGTCGATCGCGATGCGGCGCTGCACGTCGTGCACGACCGCGCGCAGGAAGCCGACGTCGTCGACATCGTGTTCGGCCGCGTAGACGGCGATGCCGCCCGAGTTCCACGTCAGCAGCTTGCCGCGCAGCGGCCCGGTGCCGTCGACGAACGCGACCGCCATGCCGGCGCGCTGGCACGCCTTCACGAGGCCGCTGCCGTCGCGGAACTGTTCGGCATGGCCGCCACCGCCATGCAGCGCCACCATCAGCGGCATGCCGAGCTGGCCCTGCTGCGCCGTCAGCGGCGGCACGTGCAGCAGGTAGCGACGATCGCGGCCGTCGTGGCGCAGCGAGATCGCCTCTTCGGTCCCGGCCACGCTCGGCGAACGACCGACCGTGCGCACGGCATCCTGCAGACCGCGCAGGTTGGCGAGCACGCGGCCGACGCGATCGCGCACCGCGAACACGCCACCGATGCCGATGTCGAGGTCGATCCACGGCGTGAAGCCGAATGCCCCCGGATCGCTGACGCGCGGCCCACCGGCCGGCAGCGACTCGATCCACGTGCCGAGCCCGTAGCGCACCTTCTCGGCCTCGAAGCCGATCGGGTGCACTTCGACCATCTGCGGCACCTGGTCGCGGAACATCGCGGCGACGGTCGCCTCGGCCAGCACGCGCTTGCCGTCGTAGCTGCCCTTGCCGACCAGCATGCGCAGGAAGCGCGTGTAGTCGTCGAGCGTCGACACCGCACCACCGGCCACCCACGGCAGCGCCGCGGTGCCCGCTTCACCACCGACCGGCAGCAGCGTGCCGAACCGGGTCCTGGTCATGCCGAGCGGCGCCGCGATGCGTTCGCCGAACAGTTCGTGCCAGTTCTTGCCGCTGACGCGCACCGCCGCCACCGCGGCGATCTGGAAGCTGACGCCGCTGTAACGGAACGTCGAGCCCGCCTGCTCACGGATGCCGGTCTCCGCCGCAGCCGCCGCGAACTTGTTCATGTCCATGCCGCGCATCGAGCCCTGCAGCCGCGGCGCCACGCCACCGGTGCAAGCGAGGCACTGCCGCAGCGTCAGGCGACGCTTGTCGTCGCGATCGAACTCGGGCAGGTAGCGCGCGACCGGCAGGTCGAGGTCGAGCTTGCCCTCGTCGACCAGCGTCAGGATCGTCGCCACCGCCAGCCACTTGCTCGCCGACGCGATCGGCATCTCGGTATCCGCGGCGACGTTGCCGTGCAGGTCGCGATGCAGCAGCGCATCCGCATTGGCGACCGTCAGGCCAGCACCCTCCAGCTTCAGGCTGCCGATCGCGCGTTGGAACGCGTCGTTGAGCGGCGGCAGGCTCGGCGCCTGTGCCGACAGCACGGCACCGAGCAGGACGATGGCGATCAGGGTGGCTCGCATGATGCGGTGTTATCGGCCAACGCATGCCCGGGGACCAAGTCCGCTGCACCAACCACGTCCCCGGGACTGATCCAAGCAGTGTGGTGGCCGGGAAACCGCGGAAAACCTGCCACCGCGGGCGACTTCATGTCCCTATTTGCCCTGCACGCGCCCCCTGGCTGCCGACGCATTCGGCCCGGCCAGGACGGGCGCCGCTGACGACCGACCGCAAACGCGAGCTGCTCCGACCCTCCAACCCCGGGCCGAAGGGCCCGCCCATGCCGACCTCGCGGCATCGGGAACGACCTCGCGAATCCACGCCTGCAGCACCCACACTGGTTGGATCAGAACCGGTGCCCGACCTCACCAGTCGCCGTTGAGCCGCGCCCGCTGCGGGCGTCGGCTCCTACGCAGGCGGGTCCAGCCCGCTATTCGCCCCGTTCTTCAATAGAGTCGGGCGGATGGAATCGACCTCGATGGTGCGGGCCGGCGCATTGCTCAGCGGACTCGCGGTGGGCCTCGGCGCGTTCGGCGCGCACAGCATGAAGGCCCACTACGACGCGGCGGCACTGCAGACGTTCGAGACCGGCGTGCGGTACCAGATGTACCACGGGCTCGGCCTCGTGCTGTGCGGGCTGCTCGCGGAACGCGGCTGGCGGTTGCGCGGTGCTGCACTGTGCCTGCTCGGCGGCACGGCGCTGTTCTCGGGGTCGCTGTACGGACTCGTGCTGGCGGGGTGGAAGTGGCTCGGGCCGGTCACGCCGATCGGCGGCGTGCTGTTCCTGATCGGCTGGCTGCTGGTGGCGCTGGCCGGGCGGCCCGGGAACGGCAACGCGCGCGCGTAGCGCGACAACTTCACGACCTCACCCCGCCGCCAGCTTCTCCGCGCGCGACCGCAGCTCCCCGAGCCCGTGCTTGCCGCGCAACCGCTCACCCCACTGCCGCATGCCCTCACGCACATCCCCACCATCGGCGGCGATGCGTTCGGCGATCGTGAAGTAGTGCACGAGGTTGTAGTACCAAGTGCCGGCATTGCGGTCGTCGCGCAGCGTGACCTCCCACCGTTCGCATTGGTCGACGAGCACCGCCTGGAACGACGCCGCCAGCGGGCCAAAGCGCAGCGGGTAGTGGTCCTCCAGATAGCGCAGCGAGTGCTCCGCCCAGCCGGTGCCGAGCATCGCCTGCACTTCCTTCTCGAGCTCGGGCAGGTTCGCGATGCGCTCGAGGCACTGCGCCTTGACCTCCGGCGCGAACGCGTGCGTGAACTGGATCAACTGCCACAGCTCGGCATTCGCCGGCAGCTTCGCCCACTCGCCGCGCTGCCACGCGGCCTGCTTCATCTCGAACTCCCCTTGCCGCTCCACGTCGGCCTGTGCCGTGCGCAGGCGGTTCCGTTCGTTCTGCACCCACAGCGCGAACAACATCGCGTAGCCGATGCCCGCGTGCGCGCCGACGAGCACCAGGCCGGTGATGCCGAGTGCGGGGGCACCCTCTGGGAACGTGTGCGCGTTCGTCGTCAGCACGCACCCGGCGACGACCGCGGCGATCGCCGCGCGCACGCGGCTGCGCCAGCGCGCCTCGATCGCCACGATCGGCAGCGCCGTCGACGCGACGAGGTAGCCCGGCAGGATCAGGTAGAGCCAGCCGCGCACGATGCCGAGTTCGGTCCATGCCGCGTTGCTGAACGCGATCGCCAGCGCTGCTGCCTGCAGCAGCGCCAGCGGGCCAGTGATCATGTGGGCGCCGACCGGACCTTCGGGGCCGCTGCGTTTGGCCGTGAAGGTCAGCAGCAGCATCGGCAGGCAGCCGAGCACCAACAGCAGGTCGGCGAACACGGTCACGTCAGTTCCACCGTGCGTTGCGGCCGACGATCAGCAGCAGACCCACATAGCCGCCGTAGACGAGGCCGAGCGCCAGCGGCGGTCCACCGGCGAGCAGCGTCGCGAAGCCGGTGTAGCCAGCGCACTGCAGCGCGATGCTGGCCGCCAGCATCAGCGCGAGCAGCGTCTGGAACTTGCGCAGCGAACGCGAGCCGCCGCGATGGCCGAGCGTGTAGAGCAGCAACCCGCCGTTGGCGATCCACGCCAGCAACAGCAGGAACGACAGCCCACCGGTCGCCGGCGCCATTGTCGCGGTGACGGGGTCGCGACCGACGGAGTGCGTGCTCAGCGCCGTCGCCGCGGCGAGCAGCGTCCACACCAGCCACGACGTGCCGGCGATGGTCGGTAGCTGGCCACCGAAGCGATAGCCCCACGGCAGCAGCAGGCCCGCGGTCCGGTTGCGCCACGTCAGTTCGCCGACGCGGGTCGAACGCAGCAGCAGCACGCCGACAGCGACAAGGGCGGCGGCGAGCACGGCACTGGCCAGCACGGCCTGCCACGGCCCCAGGGTGCGAGCGAGCCACCAGCTGCTGGCGATGGGGAGCAGCAGCGGCAGCGGACGGAGCAGCAGATGGACGACCATGCCCCTACAGCCGCAGCGCGCGCCGTTCGTGTCACGGAAAGTCGAAGAACTGCACGTTCGCTCGCCACAGAGGATCGCCGCTCCGGATGACGGAGCACGGACCGCTCCCGACGATGCCCACCCTCGATCCTTCGCACCCAGCGCAAGACCGCCTGATCGCTGCCGTGCTCGCCGGCGACATTGCCTCGGCACGCACCGCGCTGGCCGACGGCGCCGACGCGAACACGTGGCGCGACTACGACGAGTGCTGGGATCGCACCCGCATGGACGGCCGCGAACCGGTGCTGCTCTGCGCCGCACGGCAGGGCCAAGTCGACCTCGTCACGCTGCTGCTGCAGCACGGCGCGGATCCGGATGCGCGCGACAGCCTCAGCGGCCGCACCGCCTTGGTCGCGGCGGCAG